>NZ_NPJC01000076.1:0-245 GCF_002251405.1 Prevotella sp. P4-98
TGTCTGGAAAGATGACAACGGAAGAATAATCGATCTGCATTGTTTCGAATATGTCGAAGATGGAATTCTATATGACGGATACACTTTCCCAAGCGAAACTTTCTCAGGTAAAGGAAATATCGGGAATATTGAGGTAACATGCATAAACCCGGAGGCACAGGTACAGTTCCATCTTGGATATGAATACGATGAAAATGATGTCCACGACGTCCTGTTATTATGCAGAACTTTCAATCTTGAGATAC
>NZ_NPJC01000077.1:0-423 GCF_002251405.1 Prevotella sp. P4-98
CCATTTCATGGCACCTTTTCTCGCCATGGCAGAATTAAAGCGAGCTTTATTCTGCTCATCTGGCTTAACGAAAACGTTCGCTTTCACTATGCTGAGTCACGACAAAACAAACCATAGGTAAATCTTTTGGGTTAAGATGTTGCCTACGGCAAGAAATATTTTAGGGTTGTCGGATTAAAACTAAATATAGATTTCTGGACCGTTTAGGTCCTTAGATTTTACATGAAGATTTCCTCCAAAGATTTCTTGCGAAGCAACCCCCAAAAGAATCCGCTTAGAGTGTGATCCGTGGATAAAAAAAACACCCACGAACCACACGGGGCGGTTCATGGGTTTACGAGAGGGAGTGTCACCCGATGGTGAAACCAAGGGCCGAGAGCACGGCGGTGATGGTGGTCAAAGCAATGTTGATGATGACGCACC
>NZ_NPJC01000078.1:0-8049 GCF_002251405.1 Prevotella sp. P4-98
GTATCTCCTGCTGCGGTGCGCTCCATAATCTTCCTCCCGAGCAGGTCGGTGAATACGGCTGTGCTCCTGTTGTCGGCATCGTAAGACACTGCTTTTGCCAGCGTTCCCTCTGGATAGTACTCGAAGGCTGTGTTCTCGGGGAGCGTGAGGCTGTACGAGCCGTCCTCGGGAGCCTCGAAGTGCAGCACCTGGTCGGAAGCGGTGTTTGCGAGGTGTTCCGTCCTGTCCTGCTTTCCCGCCTGTCTCCATGTGTCTCCTGCGATGTCGACTGCTGTCACCCTGTCGAGCGCGTCGTAGTGGCTCTCGGTGAAGAATCCGTCGTCAAGATAAAACAAGCCCATGGACGTGACCCCGCTCACGGGGATATAGTCGAGTCCGCTTGCAGGCACGGGGAGATACCTGCGTTTCTCGCGCCCCGCTCCGTCGTAGGTCGTCAGGGTGCAGGCGGTCTCGCCGTTTCCTCCCGCCGTGGCGACAGAGAGCGTGGGGCGGCCCAGGCCGTTGTAGTACTGCACAGCCTGAATGGAATCCGTCCCGTAAGCGTCGAGCATCGTCACGGTCCTGACGTAGTTCTGGGATGGAGTCTGAGCCAGAACCGAGCATGGCGGCACCGCAAGCATCGTTATCAGCGTTATGTGTATTTTATTTATACTCATGGCTTCCTGTAGTTGTAACTATTGATGGAGATAACGGAATCGTTCGTTTGGACGACATAATCTAAACAAATTTGAATATCAGTATTTTCAATGCGCACCGTGCTCATGTCTCAATTTACTTTAATTATGTTTAATCGACTCATAATCCATCTTCTGATCTGAATCTTGCACACTTATTACTGGATTTATGCATATATCGTTAGTGTCATTATTAAAGATTATGTTGGGAATTTTATCTATGTTTTTCCCATTCGTTGGCTTAACCAATTTTAACTCCATCTTTGACATCAACTCCTTGGTTGAAACATTCCGCAACCATTCGCTATCAGTACTGTTTTTAGGATATATGGCAAAAAGGAATGTAATTGAAATACTATCTCCCGGTGCAAAATATTGCTGTGCTGAACCATTAAACTTATTACATCTATATAATTGATATGGCTGATAAAATAAATCCCTTGACTCTATATTGGCAATAACCGTTTTCTCGTATGGATACCCTATTGGTATAAATATGGAGTCATTGGATTTGTTTATGGCTAAATAGTGAATGGACAAACATCTTATGTTGAAAACGTTATCCATTTCGTCTCTCCTTATCTCTTTATTATCACCAACCATGCATAAATTCGCCTGCAAGACATATTTGTCATTGCACGCAAACAAAAGGGGTACTAATGTGACAATTATTAATCTCTTCATCTTTTATTCTCCTAAAAAAAATTGTTTGTATCTTATCAAACTTTGTTTGTAAGTATCAGTTGTCTTATTCCATGTTGGGTGGTTCATTAAATAATTAAATATTTTAATATTGTCGGTTTTGTTAGGATTCCTACTATCTTTCATGTAGTGATGCCATTGTTTTTTTATATGGCAGGTGTATTCTTCTCCACCTAACATGTTCTGAATATTACTTCGTGATTCAAACATTTGTTTGTTGTCTCCCCAAAAAGCTGTTATATTGTTGCCTAATGTGCTCGCATTTGTTTTATCATCACCACCATGACATTACCATAATGGCTATCAACGTGTATAGTGTTGCTATATGCGTCACGTGACCATTTCACAACATTAATCTGATTACAATCTATTTGGGTTAAATCTACTTCAGGCATTCTTCCAACGATATGTGTGAAAATTTTTGATAAAGCTTCTGCCGAAATATCAGATGATGGTAAACCAACTCTTGTATTAAGATTGATAACATATTTGCCATCTTTCAGTTCGCGATAGTCATCACTTATATATATAATCCGATTCTGCAGAGTTTGTACCTAAGTATGTTCCGTCAGAAGTGTAATAATCATCCATCCCATCTGGATCCATCAACATTACCGGATTATTGTGGCAATACGCATACGGACTCACATTATAGTACTTCTCCGCCAGCGGATCTACCCTGTCCCAACGTGCAGTGACGGGATTGTACTGCCGTGCGCCGTAGTCGTAGGTGTTCAGTCCGTGCATCTTATCCAGTTCCTTACCATTGTATTTGTATGGCTGCACATCGTTGTTATTGGCGGAGCCGTCACAGAACTGGGCTCCAAAGGGGTAGTAGTTCATCGTCTGCATCACCGTCCCCGTGCTGCCTATCGCCTTCGTCACCTGACGGACATTGCCCAGGTGGTCCTTGTCATAGTAGAGGAAGGTGAAGTTGTCCTGCGTGGCATTATATTGTGTGGCCTGACAGTAGCCCTCGTCAAACTGGAACATGTCTATGCGTCCGTTCTTAAGCGTCAAGGCACCTCCAAGCAGATAGTCCGTGGAGTCTGTGTATAGTATCTCCGACGGCATGAGCTCCCTTGTGCTTCCTATGGCGACGGTGATGTTCGGAACGGCAGTCTGATACACCACGCGCAGTTTCTCGCCCGTGGCGGAATAGACAAACCTCGTCACGTTGCAGTTGTCAATACCGCTTGAGATATTCCTGTAATTCCTTTTCATCCTTCGGAGATATTTCACGTTTTATAACAGTTAAAGCCCAATCTGAGACAGGTGACTTCCAATAGTCCATTCCTCTTTCCTTTAAAAAATCTATGACTTTTAACTTTTCCTTATGCTTTTTAGAGTCAAGAGGATATGCCCTAAGTCTCAACATATAAAGAATGTCAACATAAAATGACTTGTAATATGCAGAGTCTTTAGAACTGATAACATCCATTCTTTTAAACTTCCTATTATAGTCTGCTCCGTGTTCCAGTAAATAAAGAAGGACATCCATACGGTCAAATGTTAGTGCGACATACATTGCACCTGCACCTGTATCTTCTGTCTGCATGTTAACATCAGCACCTGCCTCCACAAGCATTCTTACTTTTTCATAATCTCCATCCAAATCCACTGCCTCGAACAACGCAAAATGGCGAGCGGGAATCCAGTTGCCAAGATTGTCTTGCTGCACTCCGCGCTCTACGGAATTGGGGTCTCCACCATATTCTAACAACATCTTTAGTATTTCAGGGGAAACACGACTAAATCTTGAAGCAATAATAACCGAATTATCCCCTCTATATCTAATGGTATCACATGGTACATTAGGATTTGCACCTAATTCCAATAATGCTTTTACTGATTCTTTCTTATTATTATGGGTGGCAAGCATTAATAGAGTTTGCTTCCATCTATCTTCCTTATAATCAATAGGTATATTCTTATCCTGAACCTGCCGCCTTATTTCATCGGCATTTTCGTCTTGTACAGCCTTGGCTAAATTCCATGCAATGGTGCCTTGAAATAACCTAAAATCATCTCCTAATAGTTTTTTCTTATCTACTGGCGCCTCCCTGTCTATGCACGCGGACGACAACAATACCAGCAAGACACATATTGCACAAAAATATCCATTATGTTTCATAATTAAAAGCCAAATAAAATATTGTTAGTATTCAACGTATATTGCGATTGTGCATTTTTGCTCTTCTGCATTATCATTTCCTTTCCCGAGGGATAGAAATTCTTTATGCTGTGCCCCATTATTGCACGGTTTTTATTGCGCCAATGTATATTTCCATTAGCTCTCACTCCCATGTGTGTTTGTTGGAAAATATTCAATTCATCCCGAACATGAACATATGCGTCTATTTTTGCACCTTTCCTGTTCCATGGTGCAATGGTAAGGGGACTTACCCATGCGGCATTAAATGTCATTGCACTGCGACCTGTCTTGTAGGCATTCGTAGCCGCCATGCCTCCGCCCAAAGAATGACCTACGAAAGTAAGTTCTTGATTAATATTGTCCGATAAAACACGTGCGTTTTCCTTTGAAATATTATACTGCTCCGAGGCTCCAAATACCTGTAAGAAATTATTTTTCCAGTCTTCATAACTATCACTATCTGTTCCTGAAGTAGCATAGACATATTCTGTGACCCCGTCAATTGTACGTTCATATATAGCAGACTTAAAACCAGAACGGTCATCCCTTAAAGTGACTCCGTCTATATGCAAATTAGAGACTCTCCACCCCCCAATGAGTTCAACTTTGTCTTTGCCATATACATGATGCGCGATTCGAGCCGCTTCCTCTTCCGTAGGCTTCAAGCCATCTTCGTCCACAAACTTTACTGGATTCCCCAAACAATACACATACGGACTAACGCTATAGTATTTCTCCGCCAACGGGTCCATCCTGTCCCAACGTGCGGTGACTGGATTGTACTGCCGCGCTCCGTAGTCGTAGGTGTTCAATCCGTGCATCTTGTCCAGTTCCTTGCCGTTGTACTTGTACGGCTGCACGTCACCTGATGCGGCAGAGCCGTCACAGAACTGGGCTCCAAAGGGGTAGTAGTTCATCGTCTGTACTACTGTCCCATTGCTGCCTACCGCTTTCGTCACCTGACGTACATTTCCCAGGTGGTCCTTGTCATAGTACAGGAAGGTGAAGTTGTCCTGCGTGGCATTATATTGTGTGGCCTGGCAGTATCCCTCGTCAAACTGGAACATGTCTATGCGTCCGTTCTTAAGCGTCAAGGCACCTCCAAGCAGATAGTCCGTGGAGTCTGTGTATAGTATCTCCGACGGCATGAGCTCCCTTGTGCTTCCTATGGCGACGGTGATGTTCGGAACGGCTGTCTGATACACCACGCGCAGTTTCTCGCCCATTGCGCTATAGACATATTTCGTCACGTTTCCGTCGGTGAACTGTATCCTTATCGGATTGTTCCTCAGATCATAGTCTATCCTCGCTATCCTGCGGCTCGCGTCGCTCGTGAGCGACCCTGCCCCGTTGTATGTCAGTGGATACTCCTGCCCAGCCACGCCGTCGAAGTCCGTCGCCCCTGCGTACGGAAGTCTCCATACGTTGTCGAACACGCTTGCCAACTGGTTCCCCTCGTATGTCATCCGCAGGTCGTCAACCAATCCGAAACCTCCGTGCATCGCGTCCTGAAGCCCGCAACGTCGCAGCCTCTTGATGTTTCCGTTGCAGTCGTACTCCGCCTGCTCGTTGAAGTAGTTTCTGTTGCCTGTCAGGTTGTCGCCTGTTCCGAAAAGCGCCAGGTACAGGCGGTTGCACCCGTCGTACCTCAGGTTGTAGCCCTTGTATTCGCTATCATTCCTTGCCTTCCACCGCACGGTGCTTATGTTTCCGTTGTAGCATGCGCTGTCAAGACCGTCGGCATAGTACAGGTCTTCGCGGAATCCTCCGCTGCTGACGCTCTTGAGCCATCCGTGAACGTCGTATGTATATGAGCACATGGACTTGGATGTCCTGGTCAGTTGCCTTTCCTTCCTTTCCAGCCTGCCTATGGCGTCATAGACGTATCCCGTCTCACGCGACTGTGTGGAGGCACCATGTCTGACGGACAGGCTCATCTTTGTCTTTTTGCCATATTGGTACGTATAGGAGGTCTTTGCCATGAAGTCACTCCCGTAACCGACACCGGCATGCACCTCCGTGCTGTCAACGGCACCCGTGAACGTGTATGCCGTGACCACATCCTCGAGACGTCCGCCGAGACCCTTGCGTACACATCTCACCGCCTGCCCCTTGCGGTCGTACACGGTGACGGTGCCGAGGGCCTCGCCGCCGGTAGCGTACACCACCTGTCCCGTAAGGTAGCCGATGGCGTGCTGTCTCTGTTCCTGTCCAATGGTTAATGCAGGCATCGCGCTTGTAAGGTTGTTGCCGATGAATTCATAGGTGTCGTAGTAGTTGACTATCTCGAGTTGCGGGTCGCTGATGCTGTACGGTGCGGAGTAGCCTGTGCTGCAGACACCCCCTGATCCGCTCGTGTATGATGTAGCGGAGAGCACCGACCCGTCGCGGTTTCCGTCGCTGCATGTGCCCTGCACGCACAGCCTTCCGAAGCGGTCGTACAGGCAGAAGCGGTAGCGGTTTCCCAGAGCGGTGTCTCTCATGTACGCCATGCGGTCGGCACTGTCGTACCAGTACTGCACGCATTCCGCCCCGGGCAGTTTCTTCCATACCACCCGCCCTCTATTGTCATAACGATATTCGTATGCATATATTGTCTTTTCCTGCGATATTTTGTTGAATGCAGGTGTGAGCACGAAGCGCAGCTGGCCGAGGTCGTTATATACATAATAGGTATCTCCTGCTGCGGTGCGCTCCATAATCTTCCTCCCGAGCAGGTCGGTGAATACGGCTGTGCTCCTGTTGTCGGCATCGTAAGACACTGCTTTTGCCAGCGTTCCCTCTGGATAGTACTCGAAGGATGATGTGTTCTCGGGGAGCGTGAGGCTGTACGATCCGTCCTCGGGAGCCTCGTAGTGCAGCACGAGGTCGGACAGTGTGTTGGCGAGATGCTCTGTCCTGTCCTGCTTTCCCGCCTGTCTCCATGTGTCTCCTGCGATGTCGACTGCTGTCACCCTGTCGAGCGCGTCGTAGTGGCTCTCTGTGAAGAAGCCGTTGTCAAGATAAAACAGGCCCATGGACGTGACACCGTTCACGGGGATATATTCAAGACCGTTTGCCGGCACGGGTAGATACCTGCGTTTCTCGCGCCCCGCTCCGTCGTAGGTCGTCAGGGTGCATGCCGTCCCTCCGTCGGTGCCGGCAGTGGCGACGGAGAGTGTGGGATAGCCCAGCCCGTTGTAGTACTGCACCGCCTGCAGCGAGTCTGTCCCGTCCGCGTCAAGCATCGTCACTGTCTTGACGTAGTTCTCCGTTGCCGTCTGAGCAGAGCACAGGGCAGGAACGTACAGCAGGAGTGCAAGTAATAGTTTTATATTGTTCATACTAGTTAGTCTTGTAGTTGTAGTTATATTTTTGAAGGATATTGTCGTCAGCGTCACGTGCTTCTTCCAGTCTTCCATAGGTGTCATAGCGGTATTTCGCCTTGTCTCCGTTAGGCTTGATGACACATGAAAGAGTATGCCATGGGGAATATTCATAAGCTGTCGCCATGGCTCTCTCATTCAGCAGGGCAGCGTGAAGAGACTCCGTAGCATTTGTTATTTCTGTGGCGGCAGTTCCATTTTCCAGAATGTCGACAATGCCCGACATTGCCTTTACTTCGGAATATGCCTTGCCGACAATCTCCAATACAGGAAGCCGATGGCAGTAAGACCATATTACGGCAACGGGAGTTCCGTCCTTCTTCTTATAACCGCAGATGTTTCCGTAGTCGTCGTAGTCTGTCACGTCCAGTTCAAGAACCTCGCTGTTGTTAGGAGTTATGGAATAGTTCTTGCTGACTACCGGCAAGCCATTTGAAAGCGGCATGTAAAGATTCCTGTAGCCGCCAACTGTGTTCCCGTTCCTGTATTGCAGAGCCTTTACTCTCTCGCTGATACAATGCGCGCTTGTCAGGCATGCCGTGTTTGAGTTGACGGCTTCCGCATCACCTGGGTACCAATACCTTGTCAGGCATGTCTCCTCCGTGTTGGCGTTGAAGGCAACGCTCTTTGTTATGCTGGAGGGCATGTAATTGTTTTCATTGTATTCGTAAGTTGTAGTTACTGGTTTCATCGCCACACCATCAACATAGCCAGTCTCGGTGACGCTTGAGGGCAATGCGCACAAGGGAGATTTGGAGATCAGGGCGTATTTGTAATATACCTAAAATCCGCAACTATCATCCAATACACGATTAAGGGTAGATTTATGAGTCGTTAGTAGCAGCTTTCAGTAAAAAGCAACAGCACAACATCAATATGTAGCCACCATCCCCTTACCCCACGATGCGACTTGAGGTAATACGCAGATTCAAACCGGAAAGAAAGGATTCTTATCCGAATTCTGTTTTGAAGGGTCTTGCATAAGCTCGGTTCTCTGTGTAGATATTCAGCACGTATTGCCTTGCAGTCATGATCCACTTGGCAGGTACGGAGATGAATC
Organism: Prevotella sp. P4-98; assembly: GCF_002251405.1. Classification (NCBI taxonomy): domain Bacteria; kingdom Pseudomonadati; phylum Bacteroidota; class Bacteroidia; order Bacteroidales; family Prevotellaceae; genus Prevotella; species Prevotella sp. P4-98. Next base: position 7,957 of record NZ_NPJC01000078.1, read on the forward strand.
TGAAGACAAAAGCCTTTATGCGACTCGTTTTCTTGAGCCCAAAAGCCTTGGTGTCAAGCCTGCTCATGATGGTCTTGTAGAAATTGTGTATCA
>NZ_NPJC01000079.1:0-269 GCF_002251405.1 Prevotella sp. P4-98
GTTCAAGATGCTTTGGAACAGTACAGTGTCCTCAGCTTCCTTCGATTCTCTATTCGAGAAAACAGATTCGTTAGTACAAGAAGCCGAAGGAGTGTCTGAACAAACCAATGCTTCATCCCATTCTTTTGAAACTACCTTAATTATCTAAGATCCGTCTCCAGAAAGGAGGTGTTCCAGCCGCACCTTCCGGTACGGCTACCTTGTTACGACTTAGCCCCAATCACCGGTTTCACCCTAGGCCGACCCTTGCGGTCACGGACTTCAGGTGC
>NZ_NPJC01000008.1:0-98580 GCF_002251405.1 Prevotella sp. P4-98
AATATATTGACTATTATAACAATAAAAGAATAAAAATCAAGTTAAATGGTATGAGTCCAGTACAATACAGAATGACTCAATTAAATACGTAAATGTTTAACCCGTCCAACTTCTTGGGGTCACTTCACTTCGATACTCACGTTCGGAAGAACAAATAAAAAAACTGAGTTTTTCTTTGTTCTTCTCTCACTAAATCGTATCTTTGTGGCAAAAAAGAAAGAAATAGAATATGAATAAGAACGACTTTATGGCAAGAGCCATTGAACTATCGGAAAATAGTGTGAAGAATGGTGGTGGACCATTTGGTGCTGTCATTGTGAAAGATGGAGCGATTGTGGCAGAAGCATCCAATTGCGTCACAATAGACCTTGACCCGACTGCACACGCAGAGGTTAGTGCCATTCGTAAAGCAACAAAAGTGTTGGGAACATACGATTTGACAGGGTGCGAAATCTATACCTCATGCGAGCCATGCCCTATGTGTTTGGGTGCTATCTATTGGGCACACCTCGACAAAATCTATTATGCGAATGACAGAAAAGATGCTGCCGACATTGGTTTCGACGACGATTTCATCTACCAAGAACTCGAACTGAAGCCTGAATATCGTAAGAAACCCAGTGAAATAGTGATGCAACACGAGGCTAAACGAGCCTTTGAGATGTGGCGCGAGAAGACAGATAAGACCGAATACTAATATGGATATGATATTTGTTGATTATATAATCCCCAAACAATAAATATCTTTATGTTGAAACGCACAATTCTATTTATCCTTTTGTCTTACATCTCAGTAGTCTGTATTGATGCGCAACGCCGTTGGGTTGTAACCGACGAAGACCTTACAGTGTGGGATTCTCCCCAATACCTGAATAAACTCGGTATGATACATTGAGGCTATATACTGTTTGCATTCTTTGGTGTAGATGTCCCAGGCATGTTCGATAAGATGGCTGATATGGATGTTGCAGATATAGGAGCAAAGTGTTTTCGCCCACTTATAGCTGCCACAGTATGTGGCATCACCTATTACTTTACCTCTAATCTGGATATCATGGTAGGGGCACTCTTGGTATATCAAGTCCTTTTACTTCTCTTGCGAACAAAGCAACTCGGTAGTTTCAGAGCAGCTATTGTTGAGATGCTATACTTGACAATGATAGCCTCCATATTCGTTTTGGTTATTATACCGTTGATATTCTTCTCAGATAGAGGCTCTACAAAATCATCAAAAAGAAAATCAGATGATGATGATGAGATATTAATCAGCGATCAATATGGTCATTCCGTCAGAGTTCGTAAAACAGGTATGAATACCTATTCCTTTGTATTTCGCTCACTTAATCGTACCTTTGACCTGCGGTCCAAGGTAGGCTGCACCTCGGAAATGAAAAGAAAAACGAGTTTTTCTTTTGCATTTCGCTCGGTTTGCACTACCTTTGCACCTAATATTATAGAGAAAGAGATTTGTACTATAAGAATAATATTAGGTAAACAAGAGTGTAGCAACAGATAACAATTGCTCGAAAAAACGATAACGACAGCATGATACAGTCAATGACAGGCTACGGTAAAGCCGTAGTAGCATTCAAAGAAAAGAAGATTAATGTGGAAATCAAGTCGCTCAATTCCAAGCAACTTGACCTAACCACTCGTATAGCACCACTCTATCGTGAGAAAGAAATGGAGGTGCGCCAACTCATAGCAAAGCATTTGCTGCGCGGAAAAGTGGAAATGTCACTCTGGGTAGAAAAGGATGTCACAGTTGATGCCACTACCATCAACACCGCATTGATGCAGAACTATTACGATCAGTTGCGCTCTTTTGTTGAGGCTAATGCTATCGGACAGCAGGTGGATTGGTTGCAGACACTGACCCGCATGCCCGATGTTATGGCAAAGACAGAAGTGGAAACACTGACCGATGAAGAGTGGGAAGTGGCACGACAAGCAGTCGAGCAGGCCATCAAAAACCTTGTTGACTTCCGTATTCAGGAAGGTGCAGCTCTGCAAAAGAAGTTTGCTGAGAAGATCGACAATATCGAAGCACTGCTCCAAAGCATCGAACCCTACGAGAAAAGTCGTGTGGAGAAGATTCGTACTCGCATTGTAGATGGACTCAAACAGATACCTTCTGCCGAATACGACAAGAACCGTTTGGAACAAGAACTCATCTACTATATCGAGAAACTGGATATCAGCGAAGAGAAACAGCGCTTGGCAAACCATCTGAAATATTTCCGCGAGACCATGGCAGACCATGCCGGACAGGGTAAAAAGCTCGGCTTTATCGCCCAAGAGATGGGTCGCGAAATCAATACCACCGGTTCGAAAAGCAATCAGGCAGAGATGCAGAACATTGTGGTGAAGATGAAAGACGAATTGGAACAAATCAAAGAACAAGTGCTCAACGCACTCTAGATCGCCTATGAAAGGAAAGCTCATCATCGTTTCAGCCCCATCCGGCAGCGGCAAATCGACTATCGTGCGTTGGCTGATGGAGCAACATCCAGAGCTGAAGCTCTATTTCTCCGTATCCTGCACCAGTCGCCAACCACGCGGAACAGAGCAGGATGGAGTGGATTATTTCTTTCTGCAACCCGACGAATTCCGTCAGAAAATAGCCAATGGCGAGTTTCTTGAATATGAAGAGGTCTATACCGACCGCTTCTATGGAACACTCAAAGCACAGGTGGAACGCCAGCGTGAAGCAGGCCAGAATGTCGTCTTCGACGTCGATGTGAAGGGTGGAGTAAACATCAAGAAGTATTATGGCGATGAAGCCATGAGCCTTTTCATCCAACCCCCATCGGTAGAAGAACTGCGCCGCCGCCTTGAAGGACGCGCCACCGATACTCCCGAAGCCATCCAACAGCGTTTGGATAAGGCAGAATACGAATTGACCTTCGCCCCGAAATTTGACCATATCGTGGTCAACGACGACCTCGAAACAGCCAAACAAGAGGCACTCCGACTGCTCAAAGACTTCCTCGGATGAAGCATATCGGCATCTTTGGAGGGTCGTTCAACCCTATCCACTGTGGACATGTGGCACTCGCGGAAGAGATTCTCCGCCACACCAGCCTCGATGAGATATGGCTGATGGTGTCACCCCACAATCCCCTGAAGCAGCAAAACGACTTGCTTGATGACCAGAAGCGACTGGCATTGGCTGAGAAAGCCCTTCAGGGTCACCCTCATATCAACGTCAGCGACTACGAAATGCACATGCCCCGACCGTCCTACACCTGGAATCTTCTCGAGGCATTGACCGCCGATTTTCCCGGCCATGTGTTTTCGCTCATCATCGGAGGCGATAATTGGGATCTCTTCAATCGCTGGTATCGCGCTGACGACATCCGTAGGAAATACCCCATCATCGTTTATCCACGCCCCGGAAGTACGATGGTTCCTGCCGACGATGACCATGCCTGTTGTCACCTCACCGTGGTAAATGCACCGCTCCTTGACGTGTCGAGCACCGCTATCAGAGCCCGCATACAACGAGGCGAAAGCATCATTGGAATGGTGCCCGATAGTATTATTGCCGATGTAGAACGATTCTATCATCAATAAAAGATAACTAAAAATAAGTAAATTATCATCATGGAGAAATTGTTGCGAATCATCAGCATGCTTTGGAGGCCTATCCGATCCAATGCCTCCTTCTTTGTCTTCATGTATGCATTAGGATATTGCTGCACACAGACAGAGATACGACTGCACCTGCGCGGTGCCGTTCCCTACGAGCTGTCGGCTGTCGAATTGTTTTTCGATCTCTATCTGTTGTGTGCCATCCTGGCGGTAATCCCGCGTAAAGTGCGCCGTGTCATCCGTGCCGTTCTGGCTTTCATATTCTATGCGGTGGCACTCATCGACATGTTCTGCTATGTGCATTTCGAATCCACTTTGACCCCCACCATGCTGATGCTCTTCTTCGAAACCACCGGACGCGAAGCCGGCGAGTTTCTGCAATCTTATGTCGGATGGGATCTCATCACCTCTAAAACAGGACTCATACTGCTTATCGCGCTGCTCCATCTGGTATGGAATATGGTGGCACAACAGTTGCGGAGCAATAAAATGGTTGGTCCACGACTCGCTCCCCCAGTGGTATGGATGCTCAGTGCACTGGCAGGAATCGCTGCCTTTGCCTTTTTCATCCATTGCGGTTCCCGTTGTTGGGACAACAAGTGTGCCACGGTACGCCTGATGAGCAAGCACAATCTGGGAGAGGTGGAACACGAACTGACCCAAAAGGGGTGTGCCAATCTCTATCTCCCCATCTACCGTTTGATGTTTAGTCTCTATGCCAACCGATTGGCAGCGAAGCAGGTGGATCGTCTTCTTGCCACTTCCGAGCATGTCAGCGTAGAGAGTTGCGACTTCCGTAGTCCGCAGATCGTACTCATCATCGGCGAGAGTTACAACCGTCATCGCTCTCAACTCTATGGCTACCAGCGGCCCACTACCCCCCGACAGCTACAGCGCATGCAGGATAGCACCCTTGTGGCGTTCACCGATGTGGTAGCTCCATGGAACTTGACAAGCTTTGTTTTCAAGCACATGTTCTCACTTCACTGTATTGGCGACGATGGAGAGTGGTGCGACAGTCCGCTCTTTCCGCAGGTTTTCCGCAAAGCTGGCTATCACGTGAAGTTCCTTACCAATCAATTCCTACCCAAATCGGGTGAAGAAGTATATGACTTCAGTGGCGGCTTCTTCTTAAACAATCCCACGCTGAGCCGTGCACTCTTCGACGAGCGCAACTCCAAACTCCATCGCTACGACGAAGGATTGCTTGAAGACTACGACCGCATGGTGGCAAAGAAACGCTATCCCCACCAGCTCACCATCTTCCATCTCATGGGCCAGCACGTTGATTACCGTGCGCGCTTCCCGATGAAAACCCGTCGGAAGTTTACTCCTGCCGACTATAACCGCACAGACTTGTCGCCACAACGTCAGCAGATCAATGCCGACTATGATAATGCTGTGCTCTACAACGACTCTGTGGTCGATCAGATTATCCGTCGCTTTGAAAACGAAAATGCCATCGTCATCTATGTGCCCGACCATGGTGAGGAGTGCTTTAACGGCAGTCTTCCCTTCTATGGTCGCATGCATTCTGCCGATATTGACTATCGGTTGGCACGCGAGGAATTTGAGATACCTTTCTGGATATGGGCTTCCGATGAATACCGCATGACCCATCCCTACGGATGGAAAGCCATACAGGAGTATCGCCATCGTCCGCTGATGACCGATGCGCTGCCCCATACGTTGCTTTTCCTTGGTGGCATCCACTCCAATTACTATCGTAAAAACTATGATGTGCTCAATGCCGAGTATAACACCCAACGGCCACGAGTGCTGAAGATGACCACCGATTATAACCATCTGAACAAGATATCACGCTGATGAAAACCACTCCTACGCTCCTTACGCGCACCGAATGCGCCGCCTTGCGCGGTCTTGCCATCATCGCCATCGTGCTCCATAACTATTGTCACTTCGTGGGATCGATAGTCAAGGAGAATGAGTATCAGTTTTTCACCTCTAATAATGACCGCCTGATGCAAGCGCTGTCCAGTCCCGACAGTCTGCTTCCTGCCCATCTGCTCTCGTATTTTGGCCATTACGGTGTACCCGTATTCCTCTTTCTCAGCGGTTTCGGACTGGTGATGAAATACGAGCGTGGCAGTGCCCCTGCCGATTCATTGGATCGCCGCTTGTCGTTTGTGCGCTACCATTATCTCAAACTCTTGCGCATGCTCATCGTGGGTTTCACCGTCTTTCTCATGGTCGATGCCGTCACTCCGGGGCGTTTCCACTTCCATTGGAATCATGTAGTGGCACAGTTGGTGATGTATATCAATGTGTTGCCCACACCCGATAAAATCATCTGGCCTGGCATCTATTGGTTCTTCGGACTGATGATAGAACTCTATATCGTCTATCGTTTCCTGCTCTATCGCCGCCATTACGGATGGACCGTAGCGCTGATGGCAGTCTGCTGGATCCTCCAAATGGTATGCGACCCAGAGGGCGAGACCCTCAATCGACTGCGCTATAACTTCATTGGCGGCATGGTGCCCTTCGGCATGGGCATCCTCTGGGCACGCTATGAGCAGTGGCGCAAGGCGATGCCCCTATGGGGACGCGGTGTTTGGAGTGTGATATTGCTGGTGTCGCTGATATTGCTTTTTGTCATGAGCTACACCTTCCAGACATGGCTGTGGGTTCCTGTTATTGCCATTGTGGGTAGTGTGGCATTTGTCAAGAGCATACCTGCAGGTGCAGGCCATGTGTTGGCATGGTTTGGTGGTCTGTCAGCCGCCATGTTTGTGGCACACCCCATCATCCGCAAACTCTTTATCACCGTGGCATGGCGAGGCGACCTTTACGACGGACTGATGCTCTATGTCGTAGTGGTCATCGGTGCTTCGTGGGCGGTGCGACTATTGATAGACCAGATACCACAACCCCAAAGCGATAAATAGTATGCGTACCAAGGACATCGAACTGGCAAATATCAGCCGTTTCCGAGGCGAACTGATGGGAGCCGCCATGCTCTTCATCATCCTTTTCCATGTGGGATTACCCCGCACCGATTTGTTTTTTGGCCTCCGTCGCTGTGGCAATATCGGCGTCGATATATTTCTCTTTCTTAGTGGCATAGGCCTTTGGTTCTCCTGGGTGAAGCAACCTTCCACCTGGAGTTTCTATCGTCGTCGCCTGTTGCGCATCTTGCCTGCGTGGCTCATCATGGCATCGCTTTACTATATTCCACGCTTCAATCCGCAAACCGGGAGTATCATCGATCTGATAGGCAATATCACCATCAACTGGAATTTCTGGCTTCACGACGAGCTGACTTTTTGGTATATTCCCGCCATCATGATGCTTTATCTCTGGGCACCACCTTATATGAAACTCATCACCAAGCACCCCATCTATCGTTGGTCGGTGGTATTGATGGTGTTGTGGTGTGTCATGGTGCAGTGGATCATACCCGTCCACCATGCTGTGGGACATCTGGAAATCTTCTGGAGCCGCGTGCCCATCTTCTTCCTTGGCATCAATTTCGGTGAAATGGTACGTCGTGAAGTGCGCATCGACGGTGCTGCCGTATGGCTTGCCCTGATCACCTTTGTGGCATGTTTTGCATCGTGCATCTATCTCGAACAGGTATCTCACGGGCGTTTCCCACTTTTCGTAGAGCGCATGATTTATATCCCTTTGACGCTGACAGCCATTCTGTTGCTCAATAGAATATTTCGCCGACTGCCCCAACGCGTCAACCGTTTCTGGGCTTTCTTCGGCGGATTGAGTCTGGAGGCATATCTCATCCACAACCACTTTGTGATGGCTTGGCTCAGTCCCTACCACCTGAGTTACTGGCCCACGTCGCTGTTGACCATCGTGCTGACCATCCCCTTGGCGTGGTTGCTCCATCAATTTGTGAAACGACTGTTGCAATGGCTATGAAAGAAGTAGTGGTATATGATTTCGACGGAACGCTGACCAAGAGCGATTCGCTATTGGATTTCATCCGTTATGTGCATGGGCGATGGGCAATGCTGTGGGGATTTCTGTGTTATTCGCCCTTGTTGGTGCTGATGAAACTGCACTGTTATCCCAACTACAAAGCGAAGCAAAAGGTGTTTGCCCATTTCTTCCGAGGCATGACGCTTCAGGAGTTTGACCGCCATTGTCGGCAGTTTGCTGCCGACAACCGCACGATACTGCGCGAAAAGGGTATGGCATCGCTGCAACGCGATTGCGATGCCGACCGCCAGGTGGTCATCGTCAGTGCCTCTATCGACAACTGGGTGCAGCCGTTTTTCCCCCATGTTTGTGTGCTCGGCACACAGGTTGAGGTGGCTCATGACAGGTTGACCGGTCGTTTTCTCACCCCTAATTGCTATGGCAGCGAGAAGGTGCGCCGCCTGTTGCAACGCTTTCCCGACCGCCAGCAATATCGCCTGACCGCCTATGGTGATAGCCGTGGCGACCGTGAGATGCTTGCTTTTGCCGATGAGGCTCATTATAAACCGTTTCGAGTATGAGAGAAAAACAGGTGGAAAAGATGCTGGTGACGGTTGTTGCCGTGCTGCTGTTGGTGCTCAACGTGCTGATGGTGATGAAGTATGATGCGGTGTTTTCCGTTGTTGCCGCCGACTATGCCAAGCGCTTGTCGTATCTCTTCCATGTTTCTGGCTTTGATCCCAACAACTATGCGATACTCACCGAGTGGGGCATGAAATATGATGTGTTGCGCCATCCGCTGTTACCCTATCTCATGGCATTGCCCGCTTCGGTCAACGAGGTTGTCATGTCGCTGTTCGGCTTCAATGCCGCACTCTATATATCCGCCATGATCGTATGGTTTAGCGGCTGTGTGTCGGCATGGTTGCTCTATCGCATCATCCACCGACTGGTGGGTGTCGTAGCCGAAGATGCCGCCCTGCTGACCCTGTTGTTCTTTAGTTTTGCCTACATCCAGGTCACGTTTTTCGTGCCCGACCATTTCAGTTTGTCGCTCTGTCTCATCCTTCTTTCCATCTATTTGATAGGCGGTGCAGCTCAGGAAGGCCGTGTGCTGAAAACCTGGCAGACCGCTCTGCTCTTTGTAGCAACCGCCGGTGTGACACTGACCAATGGTGTCAAGGTGTTTGCAGCCGAATGGATAGCCCGTGGGCGTCGCTTCTTCCAGTGGCGTTACTTCCTTTTGGCGGTGGTCGTTCCATCGGCATTGATGGTTGGAGCAGGCATGCTGGAGGAGCGAATCTATGTTTATCCGAAACAGCAGGAACAGCAGCGCTACTTCGAAGAACACAAGGCAGAGATGATGGCGAAAGCACACCAGAACCATCAACGCTATAAGCATGCGCCATGGGTCATCCATAAAGGCAAGGCGCTGGGACAGGGCGGACTGCTCCGATGGACCGATATCTCGACCTCCCGATGGGACACGATGACCGAAAACCTCTGGGGCGAATCCATCCAGTTCCACGAAACTCACGTGCTCGACGATGTGCTGACGAGTTATCGCCCGGTATTGCTGTCCTATCAGTCGGTGTGGCGCTATGCCGTTTCACTGCTTCTGCTTTTGCTCTTTGTGGCAGGTATCTGGATGGGACGTCACCACCATTTGCTATGGATGTGCCTGTTGGGCATCGTGCCCGATGCACTGATGCACCTCGGCCTGGGCTTCGCCATCAACGAAGTGTATATCATGGCAGCCCATTGGCTTTATGTGGTACCTATCGCCCTGTCGTTTCTCTTTGTGCGAGCTCACGGTCGGTGGCTGTTGGCGCTGCGTGGCGTCACGTTGGCACTGATGGTCTATTTGGTGAGCCACAACCTCGCTCTCCTTTTCGACTGGATGCAGCAGCCCATCGTATCTACCGCCTTCTGGTATGAATAAGTGTATGATTTCTCAAGCAACAAAATAAAAATTTGGTATGATAAGTATATTCAACGACATTTTCAAGATTCGTAAGGAAGAGCGCTGGATGGCACTCATCGTCCTGCTGGTGATAGTGGCACTCAACGGCTTGTTTATTGCGCGACTCTCCCCGCTGTTTATGCAAGAAGGCTTCGGACCCTATTGGAAAGTCTTTATGCGCGAGTTCCATCTCTCCGGCTACGACCCCTTGACCTATCTTGGCGTTACCGATTGGGGCACCGTCTATAATGTTTATCGTCATCCGCTATTGGCATTTTTCATCTGGCCCCTGTTCCTCATCAATGCTATGTTGAGTGCATTGACGGGTGTCAACTGTGTGCAATATGTCGTAGCACTGCCACTCGTGGCAGCTTCGCTCTATTCCTATCTGTTCACCTATCGCATCATGCGCGAGTTTTTCCTCTTGCCCAAGGGCGATGCCACACTGCTGTCGGCGTATTATTTCTCGATGGCATATATCCTGTTGTCGGTCATTGTGCCCGACCACTTCACCATTTCGATGTTCTTGCTGCTGCTCACCGTCTATGTGTCGGGCCGTTGCATCCATGCCGGGCGACAACTGTCGGGGTGGCAGACCGCATTGCTTTTCGTGGTGACAGCGGGTGTCACGCTGAGCAACGGTATCAAGACCTACCTCTCGGCACTATTGGTCAATGGCCGTTCGTTCTTCCGTTGGCGCCATTTGCTACTTGGCGTGCTGCTGCCGGCAGCATTGATATGGGGATTCTCGCGCTGGGAATACCGCACCTACGTATGGCCCAAAGAGCAGCAACGGGCTGCCGCAAAGGCTAAAAAGGCAGAGGAACGCCAGCGTTTCATGGCTTCGTTGTCGGTAGATGAACGTCAGAAAGCCGAGGAAAAACAGCAGAAGCGCAATCAGGTGCTTGCGCGTCAGGCAGCCAAAACAGGTAAGCCGATGAAGAAAGTGGGCTTCTTGAGCTGGACCGATACCACCACTCCGCGACTGAAAACAGCCTATGAAAACCTCTTTGGCGAGGCCATACAGTTCCACCAGCAGCATTTTCTGGGCGATACGCTCGTGTTCCGTCCCGTCTTTGTGCGCTACGATTGGGCTATCAGCTATGTAGTTGAAGGCATCATCGTACTGCTTTTCATCGTGGGACTGTGGGTAGGTCGTCGCAACAGAGTGTTGTGGTTGGCATTATCATATTTTGTTTTCGACATGGGCATCCATCTCGTTTTAGGTTTCGGCATCAATGAGATATTCATTATGGCCCCCCATTGGCTTTTCGTAGTGCCTTTTGCAACAGCCGCATTGTTCCATCGGTTGCAGGGCACACCGCGTCAGATGCTTCGCCTATTGACCGCAGTATTGTCGATCTACCTTCTTCTCTATAATGGTGTGCAGCTGGTAGATTTCCTCCTATCGCCCATCAATGCAACGCTCTGAAACGTGTGACCGTACTGAAAAAAACTACCTATACGATACTTACGGACGTTGGATGAGATATCCATCCAGCGTCCATAGTTTTTCTGTTGACAGGCTCTTTCTCTGCAAATCAAATTGTTTTGCTGAGTAAATCAAATTGTTTTGCTGAGTAAATCAAATTGTTTTGCTGAGTAAATCAAATTGTTTTGCTGAGTAAATCAAATTGTTTTGCTCACGCAAGTATTGTTTCTGATAGTGCAATATATTGTCTGTTAGTGGTTTGTGCACGTTTGGAAGGTGTGCGACAAATGGTACTTTGCAGCGTCATAGAAGTCATGTGCCGATGCAACGCAACATGGTTGTGATAGCAATCTCAATGAATTTGCAGAGGAATTTCAATGAAATTGCAGAGGAATTTCAATGAAATTGCAGAGGAAATTCAATGAATTTGCTAAAGGAAGTGCCGTCTGTGATGGTCTAATATTCAGTAGGCAAGCGAGTTATCTTCGCTTCCAACAATGGCTGTAAACGTAGGGGAATGGACGTAGGGAAATGCAAGACGAGAGAAAATATGGCAATCCGTGCTGTTGTTACAAAATGTTTTCGTAATTTTGTAGTCCATCCAGTACTAACTTCATATTATAACTAACAAATGAAACGAATTGCACTTTTCACTATCGCTATCGTAGCAATGACCCTATCGGCAATGGCAGCTACATCCGAAGGCACCAACAATTTCACTATCAAACGAGGCACCAATGTCAGTCACTGGTTGTCGCAAAGTAATGAACGTGGCGTTGCACGCAGACTCCACATACAAGAAGACGACTTCGCACGACTGGCGCAACTGGGCTTCGACTTTGTACGTTTGCCTATTGACGAAGAACAGTTTTGGGATGAAGCGGGTAACAAACTGCCCGAAGCATGGCATCTTCTCACCCAAGCACTCGATTGGGCAGGCAAATACCACCTACGCACTATTGTCGATCTACATATCATTAGAACCCACCATTTCAATGCTGTCAACGAAGGAAAAGCAAATGCCAATGTGCTATTCACTTCTGATAAGGCGCAACAGGACTTTATCAACATGTGGTATCAACTCTCTGACGTGCTCAAAGCCTATAGCAACGATGCCGTGGCATACGAGTTTATGAACGAACCTGTTGCTGACGACCATGAACAATGGAATCAGTTGATATTCAAAGTACATAAAGCTCTCCGCAAACGCGAGCCACAACGCACATTGGTTGTTGGTTCAAACAAGTGGCAGGGTACGGGAACTTTCAAATATCTGCGTATTCCTGAGGGTGATAAGAATATCATTCTCTCTTTCCACTATTATGAGCCAATGGTGCTCACACACTATGGCGCACCCTGGACTCCCATTGGAAAGTATAAAGGAAAGGTAAACTATCCCGGACAGCTTATCTCACAACAGGACTATGAGGCTATTCCTGCCGACTTGCGTCCGACATTCGAACCATATACCAAGGTGTGGGATAGAGAACGCATCTGCCAAGATTTTCGTGACGCTATTGCTGTGGCAAAGAAATACGGTGTACAGCTCTTCTGTGGAGAGTGGGGCGTTTATGAGCCTGTTAACCGCGATCTTGCCTATCGGTGGACGGAGGATATGCTGTCTGTCTTCAAAGAGTATAATATTGCGTGGGCGACATGGTGCTATGATGCCGACTTTGGTTTCTGGGATCAGAAACGTCATACTTACAAGGATCGCCCACTTGTAGAACTGCTTATGGAGAAGTGATAAAACACCGCTATTATTGGAAAAGCGACAAACAGAGGGTTCTGCTTGTCGCTTTTCTGATAGTATAGCGAGGGAAACATGCCGCCTTCAGCGGTCAAATCTCCTTGTCGGTGCCTGTCAATATATGGAAGCGGCGGGTGACAGCCTTGCTGATCTGCTTGAAATTGCCATAGCGCAGGTTGAGCAGCAGTTCCTCGATAGACCGACCGATCTTGATCCATGGATGGCCCCAGGCATTATAGCGATACATGCGCTCTTTATAGGTCACATCCTCGATGACATAGTGGGGATGGCGCAAAGGAAACTCTATCTCGTGGCTCTTCATGGTGAACTGACGACGCACACCGCGTGGCAACGTCTTGAAAGCAGAATAGTGGGCTGACTCATCCGTGGCCCCTACGTTGCTAATCATATTCTTCACAGGCATGACAGATAGTCCGGAATTGAACAACATCGATGCCCAGAAGATGGTCTCAAACTGAGGAACACCCGAACTGCGATGCAGTTGACAGGTGCGGATGAAGTCTTTCTTTATCTTGCGACGCTTGATGAGGTTGCGCAAGAGTTGCATATCATACTTGTCGTCCATAAACGTATAGTGCTCATCCCACTGGTTGACCACACGACTCCACGATGCCCAGCCCCAAATGGAGAAGGCTGAAGTGAAGAAATAGTCGTTGGGCACGTTGGGTGTGACCTCGTCCATGTTGTAACCGGCAACCATGGTAATACGCTCATCGTGCTCATATCGGTCGAGCATCTCCTTGCAGAAACGGAAGAAAGAAACGGTCGGTACGACATCGTCCTCTAATACAATACACTTGTCGGCAAGCGAGAAAGCCCACCGGTGGGATGTGAATCCTGCTGTCATGCAACCCAAGTTCTGCTCCTGATAGTTGCGGTGTACATCACAATCCCAGTCTATTTCCGCTACTACCTCACGACATGCCATGATGGCAGGAAGGTCCTTCTTGTTGCGAGGACCGTCTTGAAAGAGAAACAAGCGAGTGGGGCGTGCCTTACGTACTTGTTCAAATACCACTCTCAAACTGTCGGGACGGTTGAAAAACAGCATGAGAACGGCAATGTCTGTCTGTGCGGGATACTTCATAATCGATGTTGTTTGATTTGTATGATGGTTCGATAGAGTTTGATAACAGGTCGGCTGAGCAGCGGAGGCAATGCCCATACCACACGGTCGTAGAGCGGAATGCCTGTCGGCAGTGTGCCGATGGCCTTGATATAGTAGTTGTGGCGGACCTCCATGTGTCCGTCGCAGATGAATTTCTCGTATTCCTTCAACTGGTGAAGCACAAAGGCGCTGTGCAGTTCAGACCATTGCGGGGCAAGCGTCTGACGCAGCAGACGGTCGTAGAGCATCTCGCGTTCCAGAGTGCGGCGCCGTGTGTTGGGCACGCCCAGCGTATAGCGATAGACGCAATCGGTGATGAACCACACCCTGGGGCGCTTCATCAGCACCATCACCTGCATCAGTTTGTCCTCACCCTCAATGATGTCGCGCGGTGTGTCGAGGCATCCTTCCAAGATAGTACGGCGGAAAATGGCTGCCCACAACACGGGAAACCGATTCTTGCCGGCTATGATGGCACGCACCAAATCGGTGGGATTGACCTCACCCTGATAGACCACAGGCGACTGAATGCCGTTGTGGGTGCAGAAGGTGGCTATCACTTCATCGGCTGAAGTCTGGCTAATGGCATCGTAGAGTGTGCGAAGGGCACCCGGAAGGAGCTCGTCATCGCTATCCACAAAAACGATATACTCGCCTTGCGCTTGCTCCACACCATAGCGGCGGGCGGCTGTCACACCTTGATTAGGCGTGTGGAACACCCGAAGGCGGGCATCGCCAGAGAGTTGGTCGCATAGGTCGCCCGACCCGTCGGTACTGCCGTCGTCAACAGCCACAACCTCTATATCGTCCATATCTTGGGCGAGCAACTGGCGGAAACAGCGTTCGATGTATTCCACCTTGTTATATATAGGTACGATGACGGATATTTTCATGCCTGATGATGTTTATGTGTGACATAGTGCAGACACTCGTCGAGTATCTGTGCATGGGCGAGTTTCATGACGACAAGATAGAGTATGCCTGCCACAACAACGCGCGCCAACAGCAGAAGTGGGGCGATAGTCATCCACGATGTGGCATAATGGGTGGCTATCATGACAAAGGCTGCGGCAAAGAAAAACGGTGTGAGGTCGGCAAACACCTGCATGAAGCGAAGGCCTGTCAACCGATGAGCTGCCATCTGCCAAACTCCCAACCATACGATATTAAACACAGTGTAGGCTGCTACCATGTGCAGTACGCCCATGTGGCTGAGGGCTATGATGATGCCCAGTTGTATAGCTATCTGCAGAATGTTGAGCCACATGTTGATATCTGAACGTCCGTGACTGATCACGAGGTTCTGATAGAGCGTGTAAAACGGCATGAAGGCGCCGCCAATGCAAAGAATCTGTAAGATGGGGACAGCATCAAGCCATCCTTCACCAATGGTGGTCACAATAAATTCGCGACTCACCAACGAGAGACCCAATAGGGCGGGAAAGGCGAAAAAGGCTGTGAAACGCAGCATTTTGCGGAAGATACGGATCTCGCGTTCCTGCTCGTTGCGGATTTCCACCAATACAGGTTGAGCCACCTGCATCACGGTATTGCTGATGAGCGAATGGGCCATCGTGTTCCATTTGCTGGCTTGAAAGAAGTTGCCCGTTGTGCGCATGCCCAACATATTACCGAAGATAACGGTCAACATATTGTTGCTAACGGTGGTGATGACCATCGTGACGAGGATTTTCATACTGAAACTGAAGGTCTGGCGAATGGGCGTGAAGTCAAAATCAAACGTGGGACGCCACTTGATGAAGAACAATCGACCTAATACCAATACCAGACTGTTGACAACCTGTTGGGCAGCTATACTCCAATAGGTCATCCCTGCCAGTGCCATGCTGATGGCGGTGATGCCCGAAATGATAAGGGCGGCTATAGAAACGATAGCCATCTCGCGCTGCATCATATTCTTGGTCATGTAGGCATTCATAGAGATGCCAAACGAAGAAATGAAGAACGACAGAAAGACCACGCGCGACAGCACCGTCAACTCTGGTTGATGGAAGAAAAGGGCAATGAGCGGAGCACAGAAGAATAATACACCGTAAAGGCAGGCACTCATCAACACGTTGAACCAGAATACCGCATTGTAGTCGCGATGTTGCGGCGCTTTCATGTTGACAACGGCAGTGGAGAAGCCGCTCGACTGTAAATTGCCGGCAATGAGCGAGAAGATACTCAATACACCCACCAAACCGTAGTCGGCTGGAGAGAGCAGACGACCGAGAAAGATACCGAAAAAGAGGTTGAGCAGTTGCGTTGTGCCACTGTTCAGCGCTCCCCACATGAGACCCTTGGCGGTCTTGTCTTTCAGTGATTCTGCCATGTCGCGTCGGTTTTATTATGCAAAAATACGCATAATTGTTTTAAGTTCAAAATATTTATAGTACTTTTGTCCTATAATATAAGGCAATGACTATGCAACAAATCACAGATATCAAAGAACTGCGAAGTTTGCAGATGGGAATACTCGACGACGTCGATCGATTCTGCAACACACATCACCTGCGCTATTCGCTATCGAGCGGAACGCTCATAGGTGCGGTGCGACATGGGGGATACATACCTTGGGACGACGATATTGACATCTATATGCCGAGAGAAGACTATGAGCGTTTCCTTGCCAGCTATGCTGATCAGGAAGGACGTTATCGGGTGCTCGATCCCAACAAGGAGTCGCATTATTATTATACCTTTGCCAAAGTGGTCGATCAGCGCACACGTATGGTGGAGAAAGAAACAAAGGGCTACGAGATTGGGGTATATATCGATGTGTTTCCCGTGGATTATGTGACGGATGATATGAAGCGGCGGCAACGGGTGTTCAAATGGAAAAAACTGCTCTACAAAATACGCCGTTGCAAGATTTCAAACGACAATCCGCTCCATTCGCAACTTGCCTATTGGGTCTATCGGCTGTTGCCCATATCTGTGGCGATGATAGAACGATGGATCAGACAACTTATCGTGCTTAAAACGCCTACGGAAACGCTATGCAACATGACCGAGGCGGGACCGAAGATGAAGGGATGTTTCCCCGCAGAAGATATGGATACGGTGGTCGATATGCCGTTTGAAGACCGTACCTACAAGGCGATGGTGGGATATCGCGACTATCTGGAACATACCTATGGCGACTATATGGCTCTCCCGCCAGAGGACCAGCGCGTCACCCACAAGTTTGAAGCCTATTGGTTGTAACACCCTTATGTCGGTGGTCGATGGGTGGTCGAACAGTTAACTATCGACCACCGGCAATCTATTATACCACAGATGGTTATCGTGATGGGTGGTCGAGTGGTCGAAATTTTTAGAAAAACTGAATTTTATGGGCGCCTCTCTTTACGCGTTGGTAAAGACTGAAAGGCGTAAAGGGTCAGTTGCTGTATCGGCTGATGAGATTCATGCCCCAGTCATAGACTTGGTCAATATGGGGCGCAGGGATGTTGTGCTCATGTATCAGCCGATGGATAATGGCAAGACCATAAGGGAAATCTTCTGTGAAATAACGGCTGTGAAAGTCGGGGATATAGGTAGTGCCGACTTTTTCCATCGGTGACATAATGCCCTTGAAGGCTGCTATCGACTGTAGTTTGTGAGTGAGCGATGGTGCATCGGTACTCTCGTAATAATCGAGAATGGTGGGGATGGCACCCGGTGTCACCTGCAACTTGTCGAGCAATTGCATGAACTCGGCATCCATCGCTATCAGTAGTGATGAGGCATTGTCGGTCCAGTTGGAATAAAATTCTGGTATGCTTTCGTAGGTGATGCCCTCTTGCCAGTTGTGCCACAGGTCGTAAAGACGTGAGGTGTGGAGCAATGGATTGCTGTTGGTCAGACTGGCTTCGTAGTGGGATGCCAATAGATGTGTGGGACAATGGAATAGTTGTTGTATCTCGCTGGCAATGCGGTTGGCATCTTCTCTACTTGCCCTTTCTACGGCAAGATTCAGCGACGACTTGTAACCCAACAGGTGGGCACTGTGTCCATAGACCTCAGTACGGGCGATGAAGGGCACACGCTGAAAACCAAAAAGGGGAGTGGTGGAAGGAAGAAGTGACATGGCTTCGAAAAAGAAACCTGTGCTGCTGACGATACTTCCCACGGGGATGCCGGGGCGGAGAACGTCACGCAGTTCGCTTAACACACTTCTGATGGCAAAACCTGGTTGGGCAAGAAGTAGCATATCTGCCTGCGGTACCACATCGGAGGCTGTGGAACTGATGGTGGAAAGTTGTCCTTCAAGGGTTGTTCCTTCAGGAGTCGTGATGTGGAGGGTATGGCTCCAGCGTTCGGGATGACGGGTGAGTAGAGTGACCTCACAGCCGTTGGCAGCCAGGAAACCAGCCACTACATGTCCGAGATTGCCACCGCCACAGATACAGATGCGTTTCATTGTGCGAGAATATGGAATGCTTCGATGAGCCGGTCGTTATCTTCGGTAGCGCGTACCGACAGGCGGATGAAGTTGCGACCCTTGAGTCCGTTTTTCGAATCACAGTCCTTGATCATGATATTGAAGCGCGACAGGAGTTGCTTGGTCAGTTCGGCAGAAGAATAGCGGTCGGTCACCTGACAACAGAAGAAGTTGGCTTGTGTAGGCAACACACGCAGATAGGGTATCTGCTGAAGCAACTTACCGAAGCGGTTGCGCTCGGCAATGAAACGGTGGCAGGCTGCCATATAGTCTTTCTCGTATTTGCCGAATATCTGCATGTAGAACTCGCCAAACGAGTTGATGTTCCAGATGCTGACATCGCGCTTGATATACTGGATGAGGCTGCTGTCGGCAGATGCCAAGATGCCTAAACGCAGTCCGGGAACACCATACGATTTGCTGATGCTCTTCACTACGATAAGACCGTCGTACTGTTCCAACAGGTCGTTGCGCAATAGGGTGTTGTGCTCGAAATCATCGCTGAAATCCACAAACGACTCGTCGATGACCAGTCGGATATGTTTTTGTTTGGCCCACTCGATGAGTTGCAGCAAACCATCCATTGGGATGAAATTGCCAGAAGGGTTGTCGGGATTGATGAGCAACAGATTGTCGATGGGATGCTCATCATAGAAGTTGATGAGGTCGTCGGCAGTATATGATAAGGTCTGTGGATCGGGCTGATAAGCCACAATCTGTTCGGGTCGCAGGCGGTGGGGATATTCCTCAAAGGTGGGATAGACCACACCGATGCGTCCTTCCACATGTTCCATCATGCTCTTGATGAGTTCGGCTGCACCGTTGCCCACGACAACATACTGTTGGCGGATGCCGAAATACTTGCCGGCAAGAAGTGAGTTGACAAACATACCCGATGGGTATTCGGTCAGTAGTGTGTCGAAATTGGCACGCAACTCATCTTTCATGCGAGTGGTGGGGAAGTAAGGATTGACCAGATAGCAATAGTCGAGCATCTTAGGGAAGCGCCAGTGACCACCGTAGCGATAGTTGAAACGATGGAGCATCTCGTCGCCTTCGGCAAAAATGGTCTCGGCAATATCCAAATCTTGAATATCGTCTATCTCGTACCACTTCTCGTTGCCGATGGGTAAAGCCTTGAGCTCGGCATTGTCAAGAAGGGTGATGACACGCAACACTTGCTCGTAATACTCGTTGTTGCCTAATGCAGAACAGTAGGCTTCAAGGAAAGGCACGTATTTATGGCATGAGAATTCGCGCGAGAACTTATAGATATTGACCGTCTTGTAGTATTGGTCAACATCTGCATAGTTGAAGGCTTTTTTCGGCACGAAGTTCACAATGTTGTGATCGCTATCCATCCTTACCATCGTACCGTCCATCCATGTCTCGTATTTGGCAACGAGGGCAAGGTTGGGGTAGGGGTTGTCGAGAATCATTCGGAACAACTGGTCGCTGAAAATGAGGTCGCTCTCGATGAGCAACGTGTCGTCTTCAGTCATCTGTTGCTTCACCATCGACAAGGAATAGATATTGTTGGTCTTGTCGTAGATGGGGTTCTCGGCATATTCGATGTTGAGGCGTCCGTCGTATCGGTGGCCGATATACTGGCGCAATTCATCGCCTTTATAACCCACCACGATGATGACGCGAGTGAGCGACAGCGTGGCAAGTTGACCGAGTAAACGGTCGATGAGGCGCACACCATTGACAGACACCATACATTTGGTGTTGTCGCGGGTCAGTTCGCCAAGTCTGCGGCCCATGCCAGCCGCCAGGATGATAGCCTGCATCTGTGGAGTATTAGGGAGTGTTGATAGAGATTATTGGGCAAGCCAAAGTGGGATTATCCCACCTGGCTGCCTGGTTTAACGTCTTTGCTGGTAGTTACCACGCTGAGACTCTCGTCGAAATCAACGGCAGAGAGTATCATGCCTTGGCTCTCGATACCCATCATCTTGCGTGGTTCGAAATTGGCTACAAAGAGGATGCGCTTGCCGATAAGGGCGGCAGGGTCTTCGTAGAATGCGGCAATGCCACTGAGGATGGTGCGGTCGGTGCCTGTTCCGTCGTCGATAGTAAACTGAAGGAGCTTCTTCGACTTCTTCACTTTCTGGCAGTCTTTGATGAGGCCGACGCGGATGTCGAGCTTCTCAAAGTCTTCAAACGATACGTTGTCCTTGATGGGAGCGGCTTTATAGGCTGCTGCCTCGTTGGCTTTCTTGGTGGCTTCGAGCTTGTCGAGCTGCTTCTGAATGACATCGTCTTCAATCTTTTCAAACAGCAGTGAGGGCTCGCCCAGTTGATGGCCTGCCTCAAGCAAATCGGTAGAACCGAGCTGTTCCCAGTCGAATGAGGTGATATTGAGCATATCGCGCAGCTTTTTACTTGAGAATGGCAGGAACGGTTCGAAGGCGATTGCAAGGTTGGCTACCAGTTGGAGAGATATGTTGAGGATGGTTTCCACACGTTTCATATCTGTCTTGGCAACCTTCCATGGTTCGCAGTCGGTGATGTATTTATTGCCGATGCGTGCCAAGTTCATAGCCTCTTTCTGTGCTTCGCGGAATTTGAACTGGTTGAGCAATGCCTCTACGCGACCTTTCACGTCCTTGAATTCTTCCAATGCCTGGCGGTCAACATCCTGCAGTTCGCCACAGGCAGGTACTACGCCACCCCAGTATTTCTTGCTGAGTTGTAGCGCACGGTTGACGAAGTTGCCATAGATAGCCACCAACTCGTTGTTGTTGCGGTCTTGGAAATCCTTCCAAGTGAAGTTGTTGTCTTTGGTCTCTGGTGCATTGGCAGTCAGTACATAGCGCAACACATCCTGTTTGCCAGGCATATCAACCAAGTATTCGTGCAACCATACAGCCCAGTTGCGTGAGGTAGATATCTTGTCGTTTTCCAGATTCAGGAACTCATTGGCTGGCACATTATCGGGCATGATGTAGCCGCCGTGGGCTTTCATCATAACGGGGAAGATAATGCAGTGGAATACAATATTGTCTTTTCCGATGAAGTGGATGAGGCGGGTGTCTTTGTCTTTCCACCATGTTTCCCAGTTGCCCCAGCGTTCTGGTTCTTTCTCGCAGAGTTCTTTGGTGTTGGAAACATAGCCGATGGGGGCGTCAAACCATACATAGAGCACTTTACCGTCGGCTCCTTCGATGGGAACGGGAATACCCCAGTTGAGGTCGCGTGTCATGGCGCGAGGCTGGAGATCCATGTCGAGCCATGATTTGCATTGTCCATAGACATTGGGACGCCACTCTTTGTGCTCTTCCAGAATCCACTGTTTCAGCCAGTCCTGATATTTGTTGAGGGGAAGATACCAGTTTTTGGTTTCTTTCATCACAGGTGTAGAACCGCTGATGGTCGATTTTGGATTGATAAGTTCCAGGGGCGACAGGTCGCGTCCACATTTCTCACATTGGTCACCGTATGCTCCTTCGCTGTGGCAATAAGGACATTCGCCGGTAACGTAGCGGTCTGCCAAGAACTGTTTGGCTTCTTCGTCGTAGAGTTGTGTAGAGGTTTCCTCGGTCAGTTTGCCTTCGTCGTAGAGCTTGCGAAACCATTCTGCTGCAAACTTATGGTGTGTTTCCGAGGTGGTGCGGCTATAGATATCGAATGAAATGCCGAACTCTTGGAATGAGTCTTTTATCATTTTATGGTAACGATCTACCACGTCCTGTGGGGTAATGCCTTCTTTGCGGGCACGGATAGTGATGGGCACACCATGTTCGTCGCTACCACCGATAAACATCACATCTTCTTTTTTCAGTCTCAGATATCTTACATAGATGTCTGCAGGTACATAAACTCCTGCCAGGTGACCGATATGCACACCGCCATTGGCGTAGGGCAGTGCTGCTGTCACTGTTGTTCTCTTGAATTTCTTGTCTGCCATTATATAATATGTTATTTTAATGCAAAGGTAGTGCAAACCGAGCGAAATACAAAGAAAATGGCTCATTTTCTTTGTATTTCTGAGGTGCAGCCTACCTTAGACGCATCGCGTCAAAGGTACGATTAAGTGAGCGAAATACAAAAGAAAATCCCATTTTCTTTTGTATTTCCGAACGTGGAGTAAAAGAAAACCGCCTGTCGGCAGGAATCTATATCCTATCGACAGGCGGTGATGGTATGTGAGTGTTTCTCTTACAGGGTATCGAGCGAAAGACCTTCTTTGGGCAGTTTCTTATAACTCTTGCCGTTGATGGTGATGTCGGTCGAATTGTTGGCCTTGAAGATGTGACCTGTGGTTTGAACATGAATGTCGTTGAGTGTCACACCTTTCGTATGGTTGACTACGATACCTTCTTTCACGTTGTTTACTTCAAGATCGCGGATGTTGATATTGCTAACTGGCATTTCTGGCAGACCGTTGAAATAGGCTGCACGGCGAGCAGTGCGACAGATGACATGCTGGATGTTGATATTGCGGAAGCATGGTGTGGTTTCGTCAACCTTGAATACAGGCACACTCTGCTGCTTCTTCTCGTCGCCATCGGTTAATGCTTCAACGGCAGACTTGCCACCATAATAGAGGTCGAAGGTGATGACGTCGGTCTGAATGTCGAACATAGACATGTCGCGGATATAGATATTTTCAACCACACCGCCACGACCACGGGTGCTCTTGAAGCGCAGACCTACATCGGTGCCAAGGAACTGGCAGTCGCTGACCATGATGTTTTTCACACCACCGCTCATCTCGCTACCTACTACGAAACCGCCATGGCCCTTGAATACGGTGCATCCGCTGACGATAACATTCTCACAAGGAATGCCACGCTTGCGACCATCGGCATCCTTTCCGCTCTTGATGCAGATGCCATCATCGCCTACGTCGAAGGTGGAATTGACAATCAAAGCATTCTTGCAAGATTCCAAATCAAGGCCATCGCCGTTTTGTGCATACGATGGGTTGCGTACCAATACATCTTCGATGAGTACATTCTCGCACATCAACGGATGGATATTCCAGGCAGGAGAGTTCTGGAAGGTGACACCTTTCAACCATACATTCTTGCAGCTCACCAGGCTAATCATCACAGGACGAAGGAAACGCTTCATAGCATTCCATTCGGCTTCGCTCGATGGAGTGGCTGGCACGTTCATATTGGCATTGTTGTCAGCATTGAGTGCACCTTCGGTAGGAAACCAATAGTCGGCACGCTTGAAAGCACCGCCACGTGAGGTAATGGCTTTCCACTGGGCTTCGGTCACCTTTTGTTTCTTCAAAGGACGCCAAAACTCACCATTTCCATCAATGGCACCTTGACCGGTAATAGCTACATTGGTGAGGTTGTTGCCTGAAATAGGCGACTGGCAACGACGGGTGTCGAGGCCTTCAAATGAAGTATGGATAAAAGGATAGAGGGCATCGTCTGGTGAGAAAAGGATGATGGCTCCTTTCTCCAAATGGAGGTTGATGTTACTTTTCAGTACGATAGGACCGGTAAACCATACGCCCTGAGGTACAGTCAGACGACCACCGCCTTTAGCAGAGAGTGCTTCGATGGCTTTGCGGAAGGCATCGGTACAGAGTGAAGAACCGTCGCCAACAGCACCGAAATCGCGGAGGTTGACCTCATTATCAGGAAATTGTGGACGTGTCACCTTATTCATCTCGAAGGGGAGATTGGTGTACAGTTCATCGTAGTTGTCGCCACAAGCGGCATTGGCACCCATGCTCATAAGGCAGGCGGCAACAATGGCAAATAGTTTTCTCATGTTTATAATCTGTTGTTTAGTAGATGGGTATTGTTGTTTCGTGTGCAAATTTAGCGACTATTTATCACAATACAAAATATTCGGGCGGAAAAGTCGTTAATTACCTACGTATCTCACTCTAAGTGTTCGGGATGTGTTCGGGATGTGTTCGGGATGCACTTGGAAAGAGTTCGGCACCTAACCATTTGCAGAACTATGGAGTTTTTTAGCATGCCTCAAATCCGCAACAAAGTCCTTCAACGTCCTTCTTGCGTCTAAACGTCCTCTCATTACT
Organism: Prevotella sp. P4-98; assembly: GCF_002251405.1. Lineage (NCBI taxonomy): Bacteria > Pseudomonadati > Bacteroidota > Bacteroidia > Bacteroidales > Prevotellaceae > Prevotella > Prevotella sp. P4-98. The sequence continues at coordinate 24,211 of NZ_NPJC01000008.1, forward strand.
GAATTATCAGATAAATTGAGGCAGAAATACCCACTTCTGCCTACAATATCCCCTTACCCCACAATGTGACTTAAGGCAATACGCAGTATGACCCGAAAATATTCCTCCAAAAGGAGTGAGCTTCTCAGATTTAATTTGTATTTTTGCCATGTCTATCGTCGGATTCTCTTGTTTATTTTTTGCAACACTAAGATAAGTGAATTCTTCGGCATGGCAAAATCCTGAGCTGCTCGGCTCTGCCGCTTGCCAAAGCAAGTAACCGGCTTTGCCGCTTAGCTATGCTAAGAACTTTTTGTTGCTCAGGTACTTAAAAAGTTTAATTTATAATATAGTGTTGCGGAATTAAGGGCTATATGAAATTCTTCGAAAAGTTTCTGGAGCAGTTTGCACTCAAACATACGAGCAATAAAGACATCTTAACTGTCAACTCCCACAATAGTGGAAATCCCATATTATTTCACTATTATGAATGACTATAATAATTCTTGAATAAACTCACATATAAAAAATATAAACCTATAACAATAAGTGGAATAGACAATATTTGTCCCATATCAAGGAACATGTTGTGTTCAAAATCTACTTGTACTTCTTTCAGAAATTCCACAAAAAATCGGAAAGTAAAAATAGTAGAAATACAGTATCCAAAATAAAAACCAGTACCCATGTTCTTAAAAGTTGTCTTTCGGTATAAAATGAAGCCAAAAACTAAAACACAACCATAAAACAAGGCTTCGTACAATTGTGCCGGATGACGGGGAACCATATCCACACGCTCGAAGATGAAGGCCCAGGGTACATCAGTAGGACATCCTATAATCTCAGAATTCATTAAATTACCGAACCTAATCATCATAGCACAAAAAGGCGCAGCAAATGCAACCATATCAAGTACAAAAAGGGGAGAAAACTTATTTATTTTACAATACAAACATAGAGCTAATACTAAACCTATAACACCTCCATGCGATGCAAGACCTGCATACCCAGTATAAATCCAATCTCCAGCTGGGAGGATTTTAAAAGGAATAAAAATTTCCAAAAAATGAGGCCAACTACTTAAGAAATAAGATGCATCATAGAAAATACAATGACCAATACGTGCACCGGCCAACACACCTACAAAGCAAAAATAAAACAGTTGTTCTACCAATAATTTTTCCTTTTGATACTTATTTATTTTATTGACAATAATTGAAGAACCAAGCAGTCCTACAACCCATAGTAATCCATACCAACGTATAGTAACACCCCAAATTGAAAATATTTCTAAAGAAGGATTCCAATGAATATAGTCCATTTTTCACTAGTGTCTCTTAAAATTGTTAAAACTCAAAATTAAATATCTTATGCACAACGTTTTAGCCCTGCGATACCCTGTCCGGGTTTTGAAATCAACTTTCTCTAGCTTTATTCCACATGGTAGGGTTATTACTTCCCTCATTTTGTTTGGAAATGCAACTTCGTAGTGATTCCCGATTAAGGATATGTCAGTTGTAAAAAGAGGTACTTCCGAATTTTTCTTTTCTTTTGATATAATAGAAAGAAGATAACAATTATATGATGGTTGGTCAGGACCAGGGTTCTCGTTCTTGTAAAACCTTACTTTTATAACATATTCATATCCACTTTCGTAATTGAAATTATAGATACCTTGATGCATTCGTCTCCAATTATTTTCTTTACTTGTTTTTACCCAATAAGCAATGCCTTCCGTTGTCTTAACGTTTTCGGATGCAACAACTAAGGTTTCATCATACGAATTTTCTTTATCAGAACATGAGATGTAGAAAATAACGGTTATTGCTAGTAACATCGCGAAAAGAAAATTTAAATTTTTCATAAGCTTATGTTTTGATTTATGGACAAAAGTATAAATTCTCTTTGATATATTTGATTTTTTTGTTTTTTAAAAAGGTTTCTTAACATTAATTATGCAACGTGGCGCCCGGGTGATTGGCAAGAGCAACCAAAAATGCATATCTTTATGAAACATTCCGAAGTGTGGTCGAGTCACCATATCTTTTAGGCTTCGAACACACTTTAAAGCTTTAACTTACTGTATGTTATGCTATAGGTGTGGTCGTGTGGTCGAATTTTTCGACAACGCGTGTGCGCGTACGTGTGATCGTGTGCGCGTATGCGTGTGTGAAATAATAAGGTTTTTAACGCTCTCCGCTCCTATGGATTACCACTAACATTGATGAAGAGTTCTTCACTCTGTATAGACTTGCAAAGAGTAATGCTTATCCCCCACTAAATTTCCACTGAGCCATTATCTCAAAATTTAACGAACTATTGCTTGAAAAGACAGATTGCTTTACGAAAAAACATAAAATATTTGTATATATCATATATATTATGTATCTTTGCACCAAAATAAGAGAATTATGGAAGCAACAGTAAGAAAGTCCACCAAGCCAGCCATGCGTCGCAAGGTCATAGATATTAAGCCAGATACATTCCGTGGCTTGTCTGTAATTGCCGCCAGCCGTGGCACCAACCTGAAGCGATTCATTGAGCGTAGCCTCGATGAATTGGTTGAATCCTATGATGATGCTACCATATACAGGTATCTTCAGCAGACGGACCCGGAAGGCATGGAAATGCTCAGTGAGGACGAACAGGCAGCATTTGAGAAGAAATATGGTCTATGAAGATAAAGTTTTCAAAGAGCTTTTCCAAGGCCGTTGACAAACTGTCTGGCAAACAGCTTGGCAGTGTTCTCGATGTTATTAAGGAGGTGAAGTCCGCTGAAGGCATAGAGGATATAACTGATTGCACGCGCCTAGTAGGTTACCATTCTGTTTACCGCATCCGCATCGGTAACTACCGTGCATTCTTTACCTTTCATATTGAGATTGTCGATGATGTGGTGTATTTCAGGTATCTTGTATCAAGAGGTCAGGCATACACGAAGAAAGTCGAGAAAGAATTAAAGAGACTCGACGATTAAAATATCCCGCCCAGATACTGATGTTGAAGGCGTTAAAAGTTTTGAGTTGTCGTGGAAATGGGCAACATCGTTTAGAGGCTAAAGCCTCGCTGAGTATCAGCATTACCAAGGAGAAAAAGGGCTCTAGTTTCCAGAAACATCAAAGGAGTGCCGTAACGGATGGCAGCTCACTTCCTAACAAAAACAAGAAAATACGTGTTGATTTCAATGCTCCAGGCATGTTTCCCAATGGTGGATTGATATTGTTGGGTAACATGCATGGTGCTCTGGCATGGAAAATCGGACATCTCATTCCTGACTTCCGCAGACAAGAGTTCGTACACCATAGTTATATGGAGATAGTGAGCCAGCGCATCGGTCAGATTCTCTGTGGTTATGAGGATGCCAATGACTGCAATCAGCTCCGAGGTGACAGTGCCTATACATATACCAAAACAAAAGAAGAGAACCATTGCTGATTCTCTTCTTGAGGTGATCCGCTTGGGGCTCGAACCCAAGACCCCAACATTAAAAGTGTTGTGCTCTACCAACTGAGCTAGCGGATCATTGCCTGAAAGCGGATGCAAAGGTACGAAGTTTATTTGAAACCACCAAATATTTTTCTGATTTTTTTGAATTATCTTTTATGCATGTGCCAAATATGGAGTACTTTGCGACGTATTGCAGCGTAATTTAGTATGCCGACAAATATATAAAGTGCGATGCCTGTGAGTAGGCTCGGTGCAAGTGTCGCAGCACTGAAACTTGGATAGAGACTGCCGAAAAGTGGGATGTAATATGTGCGCAGCATGACTATCAGTAGTATGGCGATGACCAGTACCAGCGTATTGACGGTCAGTGTCAACAGGTGGTAAGGACGTGCCACAGTAGAAGGTCGATAACCGATGAGCAGTAGGGTGTCTATCTTTTCCGTGTTCTTTTGTAAGAGCAGGAAGATGCTGAGCAACAAGACATAGAACGCCAAGGCACTGATGAGGAGGCCAACGGCAATGACGATGCCAGTGGTAATGCGCAGAAAAAGAGCAGTGCGTGCTGATTCTGCATCGTCTGCCTCGGTTTCGTATCCTCGGTCGTCAAGGAAAGTAATGAGACGGTCGTCTGTTGGATTGTCAACGCTGATAATAAGACGTGATGGGGTGGCGCTGCGGTTGGGTGACAGCCGACGATTCATTTCGTCAATGAAGCGTTGTGGCACCAGAATGGTATTGAGCTTTTTGGAGAAGGCAACTACATGACCTGTCATCTCTACAGTTTCGTTACTACCGCGCAAAAGCAACCGGATCTTTACCATTTGTACAAGACTCTCAGAAAGTGCGGGAAGTCCTTGGCTGGTAGCAAAGCCGAAATTATAGAGGTTGAGATAGTTGCGTGGCAGAATGATGGGAATATCTGTATCGCCTGATTGCCATTGCCAGTGAGATAAATCCACATCGATAAACTCATCGGGCACGGCCTCGAAAAACATATCGGTGGAAAACTGTACACCTAATCTTTGGCTACCTAAGGTAGCAACCACCCCAAAGCAAGATGGGGTGAAAGTTCCCACACGAGTGGCAAATGGTTGTTGGCGCATCTCCTCTATTTCTTCTGGTGAGAAGGTTGGCGCTGTGCCAGTCAACGTGCCGATAGTGTTCACGTGTTTAGCTACCACCATCTGCCCAGGTCGCATAAAACTGTCTCCACCGGAGAATATCGGAATGATATCGGTGGCAAACTGTATGGCAGCCAATACGATGGTCATGCCACACAGGTTGGCAAGTACAAAACCAGCCAACTGCCATGCATTCATTCCACGGCTGAGCAGTTTGTAGAGCAGATGATGATGGCTCTTCACGTAGTTCTGTTATTTATTCAAGTTTCGCAACTGAGGGAATTGATTGAAGTTAAAGAACGTTTTCGTTAAGCCAAATGAGCAGACCCGAGCTCGTTCGAGGTCTGCCATGGCGAGAAAATGTGCCATAAAATGGAACGTTTTCGTTAAGCCAAATGAGCAGAATAAAGCTCGCTTTAATTCTGTCATGGCGAGAAAAGGTGCCATAAAATGGAAGTTATCACTCCCTACGGTCGTTCGGGAAGTTAAGAGACAATAGCCTTTTGCCGTAAGACGTAGGACATTTGTCCCTTAACTTCTCTCTCTAACTTCCCTTAACTTCCCCACATGCGAAAGTTCTGTTATTTATTAGTTGAGTCCAAACTGTCCGAGCATGATGCCTGCTAAGGTCTCTACAGGATCCTTGTCGGCATCGTTCATATTGACACGGAAGTCAACCTTGGTATCGGCTGTGTCGTAGATCTCGATGCTCTTAATACTCTCCACAGCCGATTGGGCAGCCTTAGCTTGACTGCGGGTGCAGAATCCTTGTATGGCTTTGGCTGCCAGCTGTGCACCGATATGAATATACACGCGGTGGCCTTTGAGGTTGCTTTTCGATACAGCAGGCTTGGCTTCAGCAAATGGCTCGCCACCAATAGCCAAATAGGTAGTACCGTCCTTTTCGCCAAAATTCATCTCTTTGCTGCTCTTGATGCCCAATTGGTTGAGCGCTTCAATAATCTTCTTGTCCTTGGTCTTCAGATAGAGACATACGTTGGGGATGAAGCCTTCCCACTTGCTGATACCTGCGGTGAAGTCGCCATCGATGGTTCCCAGTACACCCTTAGCCATTTCCAATTGGTCGGATTTGATGGTCTTTTGGTTTTTGAAAACACCCATCTTCTCGAGATAGTCGAAATAGGCTTTACCGTCAATATTGCAGAAAATAGACATACCGTCTGCTGCGATGTAGTTGGCATAGTCGCCGTCGATATTGCGCATCAGCTTCTTTCCTTCTTCAATATTCTGCTTCCAAGCATCACTCTTAGCAATGGCTTCTACGGAAAGCGTAACAGAACCCTTCTCAGAACTCAGGTCAAGGAGTATTGAGAGGTCCTTCATGTCAAGACCGTTAGGCAGTAAGGCTTTCTGTTCTGCGGTCAACTGATTTTGTGTAACACCCATGGGAATGAGCACCTGCATGATGCCTTTTGCATCAGCGAGTTTGCTGAAGTCGTCACTCTCTGCCATTGTACCCTTGGTGTCGGCATTGAACTTCTTGATGACATCGTCGATGGTGCCGTCAGAAACCACGAAACAGTCATCGTCGAAGGCAATCACATTGGTTCCTTCTCCGATATATTGTATGCCGTCTTTTTCTTTTGGAGCCTTATCCAAGGCGGTAAGCAACTTCACGAAATCGTCTTTGTCGAGCAGTTCGCCCACCAGCAATGCATTCTTACCATCGGCATTAGTACTTACCCATAAGGGTTGGCGTAGGTCGATACCGGCCTTAGCAGGATCTTCAGCTACAGCTTTCAATACTGCTTTAGCTTCTTCATTCTTACCCATAGCCTCCAGATTCTTTGCCAGTTGCTGTTTTACGGCATCGTTGTCGGCAGCTTTACTCTTGTCGAGAATCTGCTTCACATCGATGCGCATAGTAATGGCATCGTCAGGCAGGAAGCGTGCTGTCTTACTGGATTTCGAACACGAGGTGAATGCCACAACAGCTACAAGGAGCATCAGGGCGAGTTTCATCGTTTTCTGTTTCATAACATTTAGGTTTAAGGGTTATTGTATAAAAGATGAATAGGCTATTGTTGTTCGGCTTGAAGTGCTTTCTTGTAACATTCGCGGCAGAGCGGTTCATACTCCATGGTTTCGCCCAAGAGTACACGACGGTCGCTGTCAACGGTGCGGTGGCTGACATACGCCAGTGAACCGCATTTTACACAAATGGCATGTACCTTCGTTACATCATCAGCAATGGCACAGAGTGCTGGCATTGGTCCGAAAGGAATGCCTTTAAAGTCCATGTCGAGTCCTGCCACGATGACGCGCACACCACGGTTGGCCAACTGGTTGCATACGTCCACCAGACCGTCATCGAAGAACTGTGCCTCGTCGATACCCACCACATCGATGTCACTTGATAGCAACAGAATGCTGGCAGACGACTCAATAGGAGTTGATGAGATGGTGTTATGATCATGGCTCACCACCTCTTCATCGCTGTAGCGTGTGTCGATGGATGGTTTGAAAATCTCGACTTTCTGTTTGGCAAACTGGGCACGGCGTAAACGGCGTATGAGTTCTTCTGTCTTTCCTGAGAACATCGAACCGCATACTACCTCTATTCTGCCTGGGCGGCGCACTTCACCAATCATGTTTTCTGTAATCATGCTACAAATGTAGGCATTTTATTTGAATTACATCAATATCTTCTCTTACTTTCGATAAAAAACTTCTATTTTCTCACAAATCGGTCATTAGGATTTGCTTCTGCCTTCGTTTTCTCGCCAAGGCAGAGTTTTAGCAAACTTGCTTAAGCGCATTTGACTTAACGAAAACGGGGCATTGGTTTTTAATTTCTCTCTATTCCTGCTGTGTAAAAGGAGTGTCGTAGGTGATAAGCTTTAGTGAATAAAAGTTACTTTCATCCCGTAACAACAAGAAAAATAATAATTTTTTTTGTGTTTTCCATGCTTATTCGTAACTTTGTCCCCTGTTATGGGTATCCTGTATATCGTTCCCACGCCTGTTGGCAATATGGAGGACATGACTTTTCGGGCAGTCCGTATCTTGAAAGAGGCCGACCTCGTGTTGGCGGAAGATACGCGCACTTCCGGTAACCTGCTGAAACATTTCCAGATTCAGCAGCATTTACTTTCGCATCATAAATTCAATGAGCACGGCACAAGTGCATCAATAGTAGAACGGCTCAAAGCCGGACAAACCATAGCCCTCATCAGCGATGCGGGTACACCAGGTATTTCCGATCCCGGATTCTTCTTAGTGCGTGAAGCGGTGCGTGCTGGCATAGAGGTGCAAACCTTGCCTGGTGCAACGGCATTCGTGCCGGCATTGGTTAGTAGCGGTCTGCCTTGTGATCGTTTCTGCTTTGAGGGATTTCTGCCTCAGAAGAAGGGACGCCAGACCAAACTACAGTCGCTGGTTGATGAAGAGCGCACGATGATATTCTATGAGTCACCCTACCGTGTATTGAAAACTCTCCAACAGTTGGCAGAGGTGATGGGACCCGATCGTCAGGTTAGTGCTTGTCGTGAGATTAGCAAAGTACACGAAGAGAGTGTGCGTGGCACTTTGGCAGAAGTCATTGCCCATTTTCAAGAGCACGACCCACGTGGTGAGTTTGTCATAGTCTTGGCAGGCAAGCCCACATGAAAGTAAAACACTTATGTATAATATAAAATAGGTAATAAGACAAAATACAAGAATTATGAAAAAGATGATAGTTTTGGCCATTGGCGCCATGATGCTTGTGGCTTGCGGACAGAAAGGTCCGAAAGCAGAAGAAGTGAAGATAGCCCAAAAGACCGATTCACTCAATCGCATCATCCAACAGAAGGATAACGAGATCAACGACATGGTTTCCACCATCAATGATATCGAAGAGGGCTTCCGTGCCATCAATCAGGCACAGAATAGAGTTACCGTTGCCCAACAGGGTGAGGGTGCCAATGCTGTGGAGCGCATTCGCGAAAATATTCAGATTATCCAGCAGACCATGCAGCACAATCGCGAACTTATCAATAAAATGCGCAACCAGCTTCGCCAAAGTTCGGTAGCAAGTGATGAACTGCGCCGCACCCTCGACAATCTCACCCGTCAGATGGAGGAGAAGGATGCTCAGATGCGTCAGCTTCGTGCAGAACTTGAAGCCAAGGATGTGCGCATCGGTGAACTCGATAAGGAGGTGACCAACCTCAATACCAATGTGTCATCGCTGAAAGAGGAAAGCAGTCAGAAGTCGCAAACCATCTCTGTACAGGACAAGCAGCTCAATACCGCATGGTTTGTTTATGGTACAAAGAAAGAACTCAAAGAACAGCGTATCATTGTAGATGGTAAAGTACTCCAGTCAAACTTCAATCGCGACTATTTCACCAAGATAGATATCCGTGTGGATAAGGAGATACGCCTCTATTCGCGTAGCGCACAACTACTCACCTCACATCCGCAAGCCAGCTATACGCTCGACCGCGATGCCAACAAGCAGTATGTGCTTCGCATCACCAATCCACAATTGTTCTGGTCCACCAGTAAGTATCTCGTGGTATTGGTGAAATAAAAACACGATATAAACACAATACATACACATAAAGATTAAATGAAACGGACTTTAGTTCTTCTGTTGGTGGCGATGATAACATCGTTGCAAGGTTTTGCCATTGTTAGAAGCCAACAAGTGATGAAAGAGATTGCCAATCGACAGTTGCAACAGATGGGTATCAATGGAATGGTGACACTTGCCACCGAAACCAATACCTATGCTATCTATCGTAGTGCCATGCAGGGATTTGTCGTCGTGGGAAAAACAAGCGAAGGCAGAGCGGTGTTAGGTTATTCAAAAACCAATTTCGATGCCAAACATCTGCCTTGCGGATTGGAATGGTGGTTGAAAGCTACCGACAAGGCATTGCAACAGCAACATTATTCTGCCGATGAGCAACCAGACTTCACGGTAGTTGATAATCTGGTGCAAACGAAATGGGGACAGGATATGCCTTATAACTACTATTGTCCAACAGTAAAGGGAGAACACCTGCCTTGCGGATGTGTGGCAACAGCCATGTCTCAAGTGCTTCGCTATTATGCCTATCCCACTCATGCAGAAGGTCCTGGACGTTATACTACTGAGATTTATAATGAAACCTTGAATGCCTATTCCTCAAAGACTGTGGTGGAGTACATCAAATCCGACTACGACTGGGACAATATTCCTTATGATCCCCGTGCTGCTGACGTAACAGAAAAACAGCAGCAGAACGTAGGACAGTTGGTCTATGACTGTGGTCGTGCCGTTAATATGAATTATGCCTCAAACGGAAGCGGTGCCTATTCAGACGATGCGGCAGCAGCTTTTGCTACGGTCTTCGGTTATAATGAGGATGCCACCCATTATGTGCTTCGCGACTTCTATTCCGACAGCGAATGGATGAATATTGTCTATACTGAATTGGCAGAAGGACGCCCCATTTTCATGGGAGCCAGTGATGACTCAGGCCGAGGTGGACATGCATTTCTGCTGACTGGTGTTGATGCCAACGGTATGATTTATGTTAACTGGGGATGGAATGGTGTTTGTGATGGTTATTATGCCATCGACAAACTAAATCCTGATAACAGCTTTGCCTTTAATTCCGGACAGGAAATCATCACACGACTCATCCCACAGAAAGAGGCTGTGACAGGAATGCCCTTTGAGTCGCACATGGGATGTACCTCGTCGCTCAGAGGTCTCTTGATCACACCCGAAGGACAGCTTAGTGTATCGAGCATCACTCTCTTCAATATAGGCCATCTGGATTTTGATGGTACAGTAGGAGTCCTTTTGGAGAATACCGCAGAAGGTTCCACCGAAAAGCAATATTTCGAATATGTCAATATCAATCTGGCCCCCTATGACCGATACAATGGCTCAGCACGTCAGACCTATGATCTTAGTGGCTTGACAGCCGGCACCTATCGCGTGCGTCTTGTAGCAAAAGATGTAAAGGATGCCGATTATCGACCAGTGCGTGGTCAGGGTGGCAAGTTCTACGAACGCCTATTGACCAAGTCTGCTGATGGCACTTGCGAACTCGCCGAACAGACTACAGGCATTCATCAGGCTAAGGTGGCGACCGATACCAGCGTGCACTATTACGATATGCAGGGTCGTAGCGTATCTGCCAACCACCGCGGATTGACCATTATTCGGCAGAATGGCAAAACCAGTAAGGTGATGCGCTAAACACATCAGAAAAACGTTTTCGTTAAGCCAAATGGACAGAGTTAAGTTTACTTGTCCTCTGCCCATTTGGCGAGAAAAGATGCCATGAAATGGAACAAATTATAAAAGAACTACATTAGTGTGGGTGAAAATATCTATAATAAAGTTAAAGAATATTAAATATTGAATCAAAACTGCCAAAACTCTTGCATTTCGGGGGTGTCATGTTGTATCTTTGTATTTCAAGCCGAGGATGATTTCAAAAACAAGAAAGAAACCTTTAAACCAAAAATCAAACAAATAACCCAACAACTAAAATGCTGCTTATGTTTACAAAATCAACAAATTCCCATGCTATCAGGTCACGACAGAAGGCCCACGATTTCCCGATCACTTCTCGTTCGGTTCTCGTTAACTTCTCGTTAGGTCCTCGTTCGTCTCTCGTTCGTCTCTCGTTGCTTATTCGTTAGTCTATCGAAGACCGATCGAGGACCGAACGAGGAACAAGCGAAAAACGAACGAAAGAGCAACGAACGTCGATCGAGGAACCGACGAGAATCTATCGAAAACTCGACGAAATGCCACCATCATGGCTGGCAAAACACCCTTCTGCAACCACAAACCAGCAAAATGCCTTTTTGCTTCTACTCTGCCGATGTAGAACCCCTTGCTTCCTGTCCACACTGAGCATTTTCGAGGCGAACAAAGCCATTTCGTCCATCCTGTGGATCTCTATGGTCCAACTATGTAGAAACCCCTTCACGGGCTTCAAGTGCTTTGTTATTCTCCAGACAACCGACAGAGATAATCCTCTGTCCACCCAAACACCCTGCCGCAAGCCCAACAGCCCCATCCTCATAGGCCACACCATAAAAATCATGCAAAGCCACACAAGAGTCCTCCATATTACCATTTTGTGTAATGTAAGTAAGGTAACTTTACAACGGTAATGCAAGGAGCATCTAATATATTTACAGTATAATAAAAAAGTATGCTCTCCTCACGGAGAACATACTCTCAAAATTTGGTATGGAAAATATCAATTACATGATCATTTTAAACACCTGACCAATCTTCAGCTCCTGCTGATAAGATCCGTTGTCTGCGATGTTCAGAGAGAAGGTGGATGTGGGCTTATTTTGGTGGTATCGTAGGAAAATGGCGTTGGAGATTATTGGATTCAGGCAAATTTTAATCTGTCGGAAGTCAGGTTTGCAGGTAAAACATCTTGCTTTTTTGTAGCATTGTTGGATGGGGTGGAATCGTGTGAATAGTTAGTATTCATTAGTCTTCTGAACACACACTTATACCTATATATTATACGCGTGCGCACGTGAAGAGTTATAGTTTCGTTAATAAATTCGCCGAAAATTCGTCAAAACGAAAAAAAATAGGCGCAAATGCTACTTTTTTTAAGAATAACCTTGTTTATTGTGAAAAAATGTTGTATATTTGCACGGAAATAGTGAGCAAAGTATAATAAGTGCAAACTTTAATAAGAAATGAGTGGAAATTTATATGCATAATTAGTGAATAATTAAAGCATAATTCCCGTTGATCGGGTCAAGACGAAATATCAATTATATCAATATTATAACTTAATAATTAACGAGAGTGTTTATGGAAAAAAGACTCATGATGTTTTTGGCAGGCTTGTTCCTCAGCCTTGGAATGGCCTTTGCCCAGACAAAAGTCACTGGTACCGTAATTTCTCAAGAGGACGATCAGCCCATTATTGGTGCTTCAGTTCTCGTACAGGGCCAGCGCTCCGGTACAGTGACCGATGTTGATGGTAAGTTTACCATCAGTGTGCCATCAGGCAAGAAAATCACTATCAGTTACATCGGTATGGAACCCCAGACCGTAACACCTAAGAACGGTATGACCGTGACGCTCCGCTCCAGTGCAGAACTGCAGGAAGTGGTTGTGACCGGTATGCAGAAGACCGACCGCCGACTCTTTACTGGTTCTACTACTAAGGTGGATGCCGAAAAGGCCAAGTTGGACGGTGTGGCAGATATCTCCCGCTCGCTTGAAGGACGTGCGGCTGGTGTATCGGTGCAGAACGTAAGTGGTACTTTCGGTACAGCTCCGAAGATTCGTGTTCGTGGTGCTACGTCTATCTATGGCTCATCACGCCCCCTTTGGGTTGTTGATGGCGTCATCATGGAAGATGTGACCGAGGTTGATGCCGACCAGTTGTCATCAGGTGATGCAGAGACATTGATTTCTTCTGCTATTGCTGGTTTGAACGCAGACGACATCGAATCGTTCCAGATTCTGAAAGACGGTTCAGCAACTTCTATCTACGGTGCACGTGCCATGTCTGGTGTGATCGTTGTGACCACTAAGAAAGGTAAGTCTGGACAGACCCGTATCAACTACACCGGTGAGTTTACCATGCGTTTGAAGCCTTCTTATTCAAACTTCAACATTATGAACTCGCAGGAGCAGATGGGTATCTACAAGGAGTTGGAGGCCAATGGTCTGATCAGCTTTGGTCGTACCTACCGTGCTTCATCAAGCGGTGTCTATGGTAAGATGTATCAGTTGATGAACACTTACAATCCTGCAACAGGTTCGTTCATGTTGTCTCAGACTGAAGAGGCTAAGAATGCTTACCTCCGTGAGGCTGAGATGCGCAACACCAACTGGTTTGACGAGTTGTTCTCTAATGCTATCCAGCAGAACCACTCTATCAGCATGTCAACAGGTACCGACAAGGCTCAGTACTATACCTCGTTCTCTATCATGGACGACCCAGGATGGACCGAGCAGTCAAAGGTTCGCCGTTATACTGCATCTATCAATGCCATGTATAATGTGAACAAGAAGGTCACCCTCAACATGATTGCCAATGCCAGCTACCGTAACCAGCGTGCTCCTGGTACTACCAGTCAGAGCGTCGATGCGGTGACCGGTAATGTAAGCCGTGACTTCGACATCAACCCTTACTCTTATGCGATCAACTCAAGCCGTGCGCTTGATCCTAACGAGTTCTATACTCGTAACTATGCTCCTTTCAATATCCACAATGAGTTGGCAAACAACTTCATGAACCTCGACGTAGTGGATTTGAAATATCAGGCAGAACTCAAGTATAAGCCCATCAAGAAGGTTGAGCTTACTGTACTCGGTGCCTACAAGTACTCTACCACTACTCAGGCCAACGAGATTCACGAGAACTCTAATATGGCACAGTCATTCCGTGCAATGGACGATGCCACCATCCGTGACAACAACCCTTGGCTCTACACCGATCCCGATAAACCCAACTCCAAGCCTGTATCAGTGCTTCCTGTAGGTGGCTTCTATCGTGAGACCAAGTATAAGATGACCAGCTGGGACTTCCGTGCTACTGCACAGTATAACGATGTATTCAACGAAGACCATATCGTGAACCTCTATGGTGGTATGGAAATCAACGATACACAGCGTAGCCGCAGCTACTTCAACGGTGTAGGTATGCAGTATGACATGGGTTACCTCGGATCATACGACTACCTCTTCTTCAAGCAGTCAGCAGAGCAGAACGCTATGTACTACAGCTTGAGCAACAGCTATGGTCGTGAAGTTTCATTCTTCGCCACCGCTACCTATTCTTGGAAGGGCCGCTACGTTATCAACGGAACTACCCGTTACGAAGGTTCTAACCGTCTGGGTAAATCTCGTTCAGCACGTTGGTTGCCTACATGGAACGTCTCTGGTGCATGGAATGCTCACGAAGAGCCTTGGTTCCAGAAGACTTTCAAGACTGCGTTGACACACGCTACCCTGAAGGCTTCTTACTCACTGACTGGTGACAAACCTGCTGTGACCAACTCACAGGCTATCATTCAGTCGTTCAACCCCTGGCGTCCATTCGCAAGCGATAAGGAGTCTGGACTTAACATTTACGACTTCGCAAACCCCGATCTGACCTATGAAAAGAAACATGAGCTCAACATTGGTGTTGACCTCGGCTTCTTGAACAACCGACTCAACGTACAGTTCGACTGGTATCGTCGTAACAACTACGACTTGATCGGTATGCGTACCACCAACGGTACCAAGGGTACTATCAACGAGTTTGCCAACGTCGCTTCTATGCGTTCACATGGTGAGGAACTTTCTATCTCTTCTAAGAACATTGTCAGCAAGGACTTCAAGTGGAACACCGACTTCATCTTCTCTCACGTGAAGACTAAGATTACCGAACTCGACAACCGTTCACGTTTGATCGACATGGTAACCGGTACCGGTTTCGCTAAGAAGGGATATGCTTACCGTTCACTCTTCTCATTCGACTTCAAGGGACTTAATGCCAATGGTATTCCTCAGGTAGTTAATGAAAGTGGTGAGGTGGTAACCAGCGACATCTACTTCCAGAGCCGTGATATCGACTACCTCGTTTACGAAGGACCTACCGATCCTACCATTACCGGTTCACTCGGCAACTCGTTCACTTATAAGAACTGGCACCTGAACATCTTCGCTACCTATGCTTTCGGCAATGTGGTACGCCTTGATCCTGCTTTCTATGCCAGCTATTCTGACCTCGACGCTATGCCGAAGGAGTTCAAGAACCGTTGGACCGTTTCTGGTGACGAGAACAAAACCACTATCCCTGCTATTCCTGACCTCCGTCAGCTGCAGGCAGACACTAAGCTCTCTTATGCTTTCAACGCTTACAACCGTTCTACCGACCGCGTTGCTAAGGGTGACTTCATCCGCATGAAGGAGATTTCAGTGGCATACGACTTCCCACAGACTTGGCTCAACGCTCTCAAACTGAAGAGTGCCAGCATCAAGCTGCAGGGTACCAACCTCTTCCTGATCTACTCAGACAAGAAACTCAACGGACAGGATCCTGAATTCTTCAACACCGGTGGTGTGGCTGTTCCTATGGCCCGTCAGTTCACCTGCACCGTAAGAGTTGGACTTTAATCAAACTTAATAGAAAGGAACAATAAGATGAAAAAACTTAGCATATTATCACTGGCCGCAGGAATGCTCGCACTTGCTTCGTGTGACAGCTATCTCGACAAGCTCCCCGATGATCGCGCCGAGGTTAACAGCCTCGACAAGGCAAAGAAGTTCCTCGTATCGGCCTATCCCAACCATTCGCCCAACTTTGTCTTCTTTATAAGTGGCGACAACGTGAGCGACAATGGTGTACTTTATAACGCACAGCCCAACCAGATGAATGCCTACAAATGGCAGCCCATTGAGACTGAGAATAACGACGACCCGAAGCAGGTTTGGAATGCTAACTACGAGGCTGCGGCTGTAGCCAATATGGCACTTGAGGCGTTGGCAGGCGATGAATCTGCTGATGCTCAGGCACTGCGTGCCGAGGCACTGCTCTGCCGTGCCTTTGCCATGTTCCAGAATGCCAATATGTTCTGTATGGCATGGAACGATTCTAAGGCTGACGAATACCTCGGTATTCCTTATCCTAAAGTAGCTGGTGAATCTGTCAACGAGCGCGGAACGCTGCGTCAGACCTATGAGAATATCAATGCTGATATCGAAGAGGCTCTTCCTCTGCTCAACGATGGTTATCTCACCGTACCTAAGTATCACTTCAACCAGAAGGCTGCTTACGCCTTTGCTGCCCGCTTCAACCTGTTCTACCAAAACTGGGACAAAGCTATCGAATACGCTACCAAGGCATTGGGTGGAAACCCAAGCAGTCTGCTGCGTGACATGGACAGCTATGCTCCTTTGGCTGGTGTTGATGACATCCACAACAAATGGATCCGTTCTGGTGAGAACTGCAACCTCATGTTTGTCGATGCCGTTTCTATCAACGGACGTGTCAACCGTGGTTCGTCAAGTTACAAGCGTTTCAACCACAACAGGGATGTGATCACATCACAGACTATGTGGGCTAAAACTCCTTGGTCTGAATCAGCCAGTGATGCAACCAAGAATGCCCTTCAGGAAGCTCGTCTCATGTATGGTAGTAACCAAGCCGTGTATATACCCAGCTTGATCGAGGACTTCGAAATCAAAGATAAGATCAACCAGACTGGTTATGCCCACGTGGTTGACCCCGTCTTCACCGGTGACGAGACTATCTTGACACGTGCAGAGGCTTACATCATGAAGAAAGACTATGACAAGGCTCTTGCCGACATGAATACATGGCTCACCGCTCACAGCGATGTGACTTCACCCAAGTTCTTGACGCTCACAGTTGATAATGTTAATACAGCGCTCAATGCCATCCGCATGACCGAGGTTCCCTCACGTGCAGTGAGCGAAGAGAGCATCAAGAAGCCGCTCAACCCACAGGGCTTCACCGTTGAGGAAGGCACACAGACCAATATGATCTATACAGTGCTCCATATGCGTCGTATCACCACCATCTATCAAGGTCAGCGTTGGCTCGACATCAAGCGTTGGGGTATTGAGTTCACCCACCATCTTGACGGCGAAGACAATCTCGTCTTCAAGGCAGGTGACCTTCGCGGTGCTATCCAGTTGCCTTACGACGTCATAGAAGCTGGACTTGAGCCTAACCCCAGAGAGACAGCAACCCAGAATTAATTATAACGAACGAAAGGAATAAAGATATGATGAAACATATTACAATGTCGCTCGTTGCACTGCTCATGAGTGTTGCATTCGTGTCGTGTGACAACGACGATCCCAATAGCGAATCGATCTTCAAGACCGAAACGAAGAACGAGACCGAGTTCGACAAGTGGCTCAACACCAACTTCGTGGAGCCATACAATATCAAACTCTACTATCTGTATAACGACAAGCTGACAGACAACTACTACAACGTAGTGCCTGCCACCATCACCAACTCGAAGGCTATGGCCAAGATGATCAAACACGTATGGCTCGACGCTTATGTAGAGGCTTGCGGTGCAGACTTCTTGAAGGCTAATGCTTTCCGTGTGTTCCAGTTTATCGGTTCACCAGAATACAACGGTAAGGGTGAAATCGTGCTCGGTACTGCTGAAGGTGGTGTTCAGGTAACTCTCTTCCGTCTCAATGAGCTTGACCTCAACAACATCTATGTGAATCAGGACGAGCCGTTCCGTGCGCATGCCAAACTGCCTCTGGACCTCAACTACTGGTACTTCCACACCATGCACCATGAGTTCTGTCACATCTTGACACAGAAGAAGTACTACAGCACCGACTTCCAGACCATCTCTGCCGGTAAGTATCACTCTACCGACTGGATCAACGTGGAGGACGAAGATGCTGTTAAAGAAGGATTCGTTACCGGTTATGCCAGTGGTGAATACAATGAGGACTTTGCTGAGGTTTATGCCAACTACGTCACTTCAAGCGATGAATCTTGGAAAGCACGTCTCGACAAAGGTATTGAATATACTGTAACAGGTCTCAATGCCAAGGGTGAGACTATCCAAGTTGCGTTCTGGGGCGAACCTACTAATGCTGATTTGGTAGGCGCTGGTTTCAGAAAAATTACAGATGCCAAGATCACTTCAACGCAAGGTGCTGATATCATCAATGCCAAACTTGAAATCGTGCGCAGCTATCTGCAAGACTCTTGGGGTATCGACCTTGAGAAGCTCCGCGCTATCGTGCTCCGCCGTTCGGCAGAGGTTATGAATATGGATTTAACAACTCTTAATTAAGCAATCCGACTATGAAAAAGATCTATAACATTCTGTTCGTCCTTCTCGCTGGTCTGTCGTTCGTGGCATGTTCCAACGAAGTGGATGACGTATTCGATAAGTCGTCTGCCGACAGAATCCAGGAGGCTATCAATGCCGACATGAAACTGCTGGTTGATGCACCTAATGGTTGGCTGATGGAGTATTATGGCGCCAGCAAGTATGGTGGTTACAATATGTTCGTCAAGTTCAATGCTGACAACACCGTAACAGCTGCCAACGAGTTCTTTGAAGAGGGCACTCGTGCTACCTCTCACTTCAAACTTGAGCAGAGTCAGGGTGTACTGCTCTCATTCGACGAGTATAATGAAATCTTCCACATCTTCTCTGATCCTGCCAACATATTGCAGGTAGGTGACAAGGGTAAGGGATTTGAAGGCGACTTTGAGTTCCGTGTCATCAAGGCAGAGGCAGACCGCTTCGAACTTCAGGGCAAGAAGCACGGTCAGAAGATTGTGATGACCCGTGTGGCAGAAGACCTTAACTGGGACAACTACTTCAAGGCTGTAGAAGACATGGAAAAGCTGTTGAGCTACAAGACCTATGCCATCGATTTTGGCGGCGAGGCTCCGCTGACCATCGCAAGAAGCAATCGTACCTTCACCTATCACGATGCTGAAACCGATAAAGATGTGCTTATCCCATACATCGTTACCGATCAGGGCTTGAAATTCAAGAAACCAATTGTGATTGGTACTGACTCTATCACCATGCTGACTCCAGGTGCTGATGAAACTTGGAAGACTGACGGCAAGGGTTGGACCGTGAACTATGTATTGCCTACTCTCGTAGAGCAGCTCACTGATCCTAACACATTCTGGTCGTTCAAGAAGGGCAAGATGAGCAAAAAAGCCGCTGCTTACTTTGCAAAAGCTGAGGAAGCCAGTGCTGCAGAAGGTGAGGACGTTATATTTATCGCATTCGGTGTGAATCCTAATGCCGCTAATCTTGGATGGGGTGTATTCTTCCGCAGTGGTAACTATATAGGAACGCTTCTTCCAACAGTAACTCCGATTGATGGCACTCACCTCTCATTGGCTATGAAGGGTTACGATGGAAATGGTCAGTACTATTATAAAAAAGGTTATAATTACATCACCAATGGTATCCTCCGTGGAACATTCGAATTGAGTACCGACAATCCTAAGAACCCATCATACATCCGCTTGACTCGCACCGATGCTAATGCTCCAGGTGAATGGATGGATGTATTCCCCGGTCTGGATTTCTACGATGCAGGCGAATAAGAGAAATTCTCTTTAAGTCTATAAATGAATAAAGGTGTGACTCCTATATGGGGTCACCCTTTTTTCTTGCCTATATGCCAGATTATCATTACCATTGTCTCGCACTATCAAACATGATACTCAAACGCTGAAAGATGACACGCGAAGAATGTCTGGAACTCAACATGATGGCAGAAACGATTTGCCGATAAATCATGATATGAGCGAAGTGTGGTACTTCACGATTTGCTGCACAACAGGGTGATGACGAAACCAACAATAAAGATGACACACGTGCCGAGCACGATAGAGAGATAGGGATGGAGATGTGGTCCAGGCAGATTGAGTGGTCCAGCCAACGATATCCAACCGATGACGAGGATGCCCGAAAGACAACCGATGAAGGCGGCACGACGACCGATGTGTCGCGTGCAAGCCAAGAAAAACAATCCTAACATGCCACCAGAGAAAATGCTACTCAACGTCCACCAAGCATCGATGATACTCTCTACCTGCAACATGGCAAGCGCTACCAGGACACCCAAGACGCCCACGACAACTGAAGCGATGCGCAATACAACGAGTTCGGGACCCGACGCAGTGCTGGTGTTGCCCTTGCGACGGCGCCAATGGGGCAATAAGGGACGGAAATAGTCGGTCAGAATGATGGTGGCTGCCGACGTGACACTGGTCGATACGGTACTCATGCCCGCAGCAAAGATACTGGCAATGAGCAGCCCGCGCAGTCCCAAGGGCAAACTATCCACTATGAAATAAGGGAATACATAGTCGGGTTTGGCAGCAATATCGTCGGGCAGATAACCTGTGCCCGACTCGTAGAAAGCATAGAGCGATGTGCCGATCATGAAAAATAGTGCAGAGACCGGTATGAAGAGATAGCCACCGAATAGGGCAGAGAAGCGTGCATCGCTGTCGCTCTTGGCAGCATGATAACGCTGCACGTAGTTTTGATCGATGCCATAATTCTGCAGATTGGTGAAGATGCCATAGATGAGACATACCCAGAAGGTGCTCTCGGTGAGACTCGCACCGAACGATCCCAACGACAGTTTGTTGCCTTCGGGAGAGTGGGTGGCAATGTCGATAATCTGCATAGGACCCTCAGGCAACGAGAATATCAGTATCAGCAAACACAATAGTGCACCACCGATGAGAATGAAGCCCTGTATGGCATCTGCCCATATCACCGCACGCAAACCGCCCAGCATCGAATAGATGACGATGGCAACGGTGGTGGCGATGATGACCACATGGAGATTCCACCCCATCAGAATATACATGGGTACTGCCAACAGATAGAGGATGCTGCCCATACGGGCTATTTGCGTGAACAGATAGCATGCCGAAGCATAGAGGCGAGCCCATGGACCAAACTTCTCTTCAAGGAAACTGTAGGCAGATACCGAACCGCTCTTGCGGTAGAAAGGTACGAAATAGCGAGCTGCAATCCAACTGGCTATCGGTATGGACAACGAGAAAACGAAAGCGTTCCAGTTGCTGGCATAGGCTTTACCGGGATAGCCGATATAGCTGATGCTCGATACATAGGTAGCAAAGATAGACATGCCCACTACCCATCCGGGCAGCGATTTGCCTGCAGAAGTAAATTCATCGGCAGAACTTCCTCGACGGAAAAAGGTACAGCCGAAGACCACGATGCCGATGGTGAATAGCAGAAATACGATAAAGTCGATAATATGCATAGGGTATAGTTAGTGTTGTAGAATCTGTTGTGAACGATGGTGACTGCCGCCTTCCAACTGTTCGCTACCTCCGTAGGGCAGTTGCAGCGTGGCATGGTCACCCTGCGGAATCATGATGTCGATATAGAAAGTGTGTCCCTCAATTCGCCAATCTACGCTTACGGTGCCGTGTGCCGATGCCGTAGAACCTTTACACCAGTGGATGTCGCCCACGGGGTGAGGCGCTATCAGCAGGTCGTTGCCCCGTCGCTGTATGCCCAGCAGGTCGGGTATGAGGAAATTTTCAATATGAGCCATCATGAAGTGGTTCATCGATGCACCATGCTTCGGATTCCACTGTTCGGTGAGTGTTGTCATGCCTTGCTTGATCTGATAGCCATAGCCTGGTACCTCGTCGTGGTTGAGCATGCGGTAGAGCAACTCCCGTTGTCCACCGTCGATGAGTGCTTTGAAGAGATAGCGGTTGCCTATATCGCCCGTGGTCAATCGGTCGCCATGCTGATGGATATCAGCCACGAGTTGATCTAACACCGCCTGACGGTCGCCATCGGGAACGAGATTCATACAGAGTGCGATGGCTTGGGCACACTGGCTGCCAGAGGCATAACGATGGGTTTGCGGATTGTAGAATTCGCGGTTGAAAGCCTCTCGAATGCTATCGGCACGTGCTTCTCCCATCAGATGGTTCCACCAGTAATAATGTGCGGTAGATACCAAAGGCATGGGAGTGTTGCGCGCAAAACCAGCACGCCAGGGACCATAGTCATACCAATCGCCAAGTCCCATGCGCAGTATGTAACACGAGTCTTGCGACGCCAGATAATCGACATAGCGCTTCATCGGCTTGTAGTACTGTCGGATGAGACTATCGTCACCATAGTATTGCTGATAGAGAAACGGCAGCGCGATAAGTGCCCCGCCCCATTCTGGCGATTCGAGGAAGGGTTTTGCCCAGTCGCCGGTAAACACGGTATATTCTGGAGCTGTCTCAGGCATAGCCCCATTGGGGTGTTGGGCATCTGCCATGTTCTGCATGGTCTGTTGTATCATCGTTCTGCAGTCGTAGTTGTAGAGCAATGCCTCGCCGTTGAGCCAGTCTTGTTCGAGCCATCCCAGTTTCTCACGGTGCGGGCAATCGGTCCATACTGCCTGCCAGTTGCTGCGTATGGCACGGTCGATGATGCGGTGGGTGGCATTGATGCGTGGGTTGCTACACTCAAAACTGCTGGTGCGTGGTGCTGCATTATAGACAAAGCAAGATCGGATATGGCGTAAAGTCTCGATGTCGCCCTCCACTTGGAGGTATCGGAATCCATAATAGGAGAAGACAGGATGCCATGTCTCTGTGCCCTTTCCACTAAGCGTGTAAGTATAATAATGTGGGCGACCGGTTTGCTTCTGATTGCAGCGCAGGTCGTCGGTGAGTGTTTCTGCCGGTGTAATCTTGATGTGTTGACCACGCTTTCCCTTGACGGTAATCTCAGGAAATCCCGCAAGGTTCTGTCCCATATCGAACACCAATATAGAGTCGCGACGCAAAGTTTGCGCCACTTCATAGTGTTCCATCACTTTGACAGGATATGCCAACTGAGGACGCAGGATTCCTTTGGGTGCCTGTTGCACCACAACAGGATGCCATGTGGTGGAGGAGATGCGTGCATCGTAGTCTTCGCCACCATACAGACTGTTGAAGGTGATGGGCGATAGACTCCACTGCCATGCGGCATCGCTGACAATCGTCTCTTTACTGCCATCGTGATAGGTGATGTGTAGTGCCAGCAGTAGTGTGGGTGGTCCAAACGAAACCTTTAGTTTGTGATAGCGTCCGCCCTGCTCGTTGTAGAATCCGTTGCCCAATAGCACCTGAACGGTATTCATGCCACGTTGCAGACAGGTATCCACTTCATAGGTATTGTAGAACACCGTCTTGTCGTAGTCGCTCCATGCTGGTGAAAACTCAGCATCGCCTACTGTGCGGCGGTTTATGGACAACTTGTAGCATCCCAGTCCGGCAATCTGCACGGTGGCATGGGCAACCCGTTTCTTGAGCTGGAAGTTGCGTGCGATATAGATGCTACGGCGCGACAACGTGTCGGCAGCGTTCCATAGTGCGCGAGTTTGTTTCAATATGCCTCCCGTGTAGTGTCTGCCTTCTGGAATGTTTGCCTGCTGTCGGGTGATGGCACCAATCCATTGTGCCTCGCCGAAGCAAGTTGGCGACTGGGCAGCCACTCGAAGGGTGATGGCGAACAGTAGGAAGAGTATGCCGCGCTTAGTCATAATGCGTTGTTGATGGTGAGTTTGCCGATGGTGTCACGTTGTCCTGCCAACTGTCCGTCGATATAGACGCGCAGTCCTTTGCCTAAGTGGTAGCGAGATCCGTCATGGTCCCAAACGATGGTGATCCAGCGACCGTGATAGGCTACGTTGTCGAGACAGAAGTAGTTCCATTTTCCTTCAGGCAACAAGGGGCGCACCTCTAATGTTCCGTCGGTGCGTGGACGCAGACCGCAGATTCCCGTGATGACCAAGTCGCAGAAGGTGGAATGGTTGTAATAGCGGCTGCGCTCTTGATCGCCTTTAAGCCAGTAACCCGTAGTCTCGTCGAGATATTCGCCGATGTAAGGGCGTCCGCGCATGTGTTGACTTTCTACATATTTCTCCATTTCACGGAAGTAGAGCGAGTCGCCCACTACAGGGTCGGTATAGTCGTTGATATAGTTTGCCATGGCAGTAAGCGTCTGACTGGTGGCAAAGGGCCATACGGCACCGTCCCATTCACATTTGCCCACACCGTGAGTACGGAACAAAGGATGGCGGCGCTCGGCAGTAGTCAGTCCGTAGGGAGCAGAGAATCCCTTGGTGTCAGCAGCCTGCAGCCATGCCACACCATAGCGATTGTCATCTTTCGCCATGTGTGTGTACCAAGGCAGGAAGCCGATAGCCTCCCGAACACATGCCGAAGAATCGACACGGTGGGTTTCAAAAAACTGTTGGTCGGTGTTCCACAGCAGGGTGTGTGCAGCCTTTTGTAGTGAATCGGCTTTGGCATAATAGCGCTCGGCTTTGGCTGGGTCACCGCTGAGTGCTGCAATATTGCCGATAGCTTGGGCATTGCCAAACATATAGGCATTGATGCTGGGACGCAGATATTTCTTCCTACGTCCGCCGCTGATGGTCTCTTCCATGGCATCCTGCACGTCAGCCTGCCAGTAGAGTTGCTGTCCTTGGACCTTTCGGGTATGGGTAGATTCCCAATGGTTGTATTCCCATTCGAGTGAAGGCAACATGTTGCATATCCAGTCTTTGCGTCCATCTACGGCATAGCGTTGCCATAGGGCATGTGGCATCCACGAGGAATAGTTGGCAATCTTCTTCATCGGTTCGCCATTGTTGCCTTTGTACCAGGTGTTCATGATTTGGTCGAGGTAGTCGGTTTGGCGCAACCAACGACTCTCCATGATATGATGACCTACGGCAGAGGCAATCAGATTGTACTGATCGGCATAGGATCGAGGTACAAGAAACTCGGTCATGGCATAGCCCACGGGAGTGAGTCGGATGTGCTTGCGGAGTGTCCACCAACGGTAATACCACATCTCTTCGAATTGTTTCTGCGGGCAGTCGAACAGCGGTACGTTATCGGTCATCCACTGCCATGCCTTGCTGTTGGGTATTGCCTGAATGATATTTTCATCCTCCATGCTGTTGAAATCATCCACATAGTGCTTGTAGTCGGCATAGCGTAATGCCACGGCATGGGCATCAGCATCGTCGGATGAAGTCTGGAAATGGCTGATGCGGTAGGTGGCAAGCGGTTCATCGTCGCCTGCATGGTCGAGTGTGCCATACCAGTCGGCATCGGTGTCGATATCAGGGAAGGTGCGGCGTGCACCGGTGCGGAAGAGAATACGCTCGATATGTGCTACGGGTGAAAAGAACATGCGCTGTCCTGCCTTCTTGCCGTTGACATAAACCTGTATCATCCGGTTGTCGGTAGAGAGTACGGCTTCGATATGATAGGTCTTGCCAGTTTCGTATTTTCCCAAATTGCCGTAGCGTGCACCACCTTTACAACGCATCTCTCCTTGTGGTGTCAGTTCGATACGCGAGCAGGCGGTACCCTGTTCGTCGAGAAATTCTATCTGTAGGAGACCATGGTCGTTTTGCAGTGCTTCGATGTCGAAAGCCACACGCAGACTCTTCGATGCAGGAATCTTACGTTCTATGCAGGCATAGTCGAAGGGATTGCTGTCTGCCATGGTGAGCCATCCGTTGACCAATGAAACCTCGGCACGCTTAGGCGAATAGATGTTCCACTGGCGGAGTTGGGCGAGTTGTCCCACGTTGAATTCCCCATCGTGGGCATGCGCTGATGCTTTGGTCTGTACAGGCACGGGGATGTGGCTCACCCAGATATCCTCCTTATTCATAGAGTAGGTCAGCCAGAGGTCACCATCTTGGGGCACTCCGTTGCCTTCGAGAATTCCTCTGACATACTGTGGACCATAGCTCTTATAGTTGCCACCGTAGCGCATGGGCGGCACTTCGCCCACCACGAGATTGAGCGTAGTATATTCCAGTCCGTCGTTGGAGAGGGAAATGCCCAACGGCCAACGGTATTCCGATGGGTTGTAGATGGTGGCATAGGACCCGTCGGAAAGGCGTTGTCCCCATATCTTAGCATTGCTGTTGACAAAACCGCGAGCACGTGCCACGGGCTGTGACCACGTCAGACCGCCATCGTCGCTGATACTGGTCAGCGCATGTTTCCATAAAGCCGCTAAGCGTCCGTCGGGCAAAGTGTAGTCGCAGTATGCCTTGTAACCTTTGTTGAGTGGGATGAGCGGATCGTTGCGGTCAGCCTCTTCCACCCATTGCATGCGGTATCGTGGATTGTCGAGAATCTCTCGGCACACCTTACGTAAGTTTTTGTCGGCTTGGGTGTAATAAGGAAACGGCAGGGCACCTTTCTTGTTTGCCAATGGTTTGCAACCATGGTTGAGATAGATGAAACAGATGGGTCCCAACGAACCATCGGCTTTGACTTCGCGAATGACACGGCCGATGCCGTTGCCATCGTTAGGATCGTCTTTGCGGTCGAAAGCCACACCGTAGTTGCCTAAGGCATAGAGGCGACGGTCTTTGCTGACATACCAACCTACACGTTGATGCATGATGGCTACCAGATTGTGGGCACGTTCAGAGCGTCCTGGTTTCTGGAATCCTTCGGGAACCTGTATTTCAGGAAAGAGAATCTCAGGTTCGCTCCATGTATAACCATCGGCAGACGTCTGATACATGGTGCGTGAAGGTGGTATGTGTTCGTCGCTCGGATCGCAAAGGAAGTTGAGATGGAACCGATTGTTCCAATATGCCAGCATGGGTTGGTGGTTGTAGGTCCAACCATCGTTGTTGGCTTTAGCAGGATATTCGCGGTTGGCTTGCATCACTTGGATGTTGTGTACACCAACCACGGGCGACAAACCGCCATCGTGGCGGTAGGGGGTGCTCAGGGTGCTGCCGGTGTAGTGGATGGCATCTGAAGCGTTGAGCAAGTTGCGCACAATGGCTTCGGAAGCACGGAAAATGGTGCCGTGCTTATGGAGAACAGGCACGCTGACCTTGTTGGAAACATCTTCAAAGGTTTTGAAATCGGTGGTGAAATGTGCACCGAAATCCTTCAACCGATAGCGATCATAGTAGATCAGCCATCCACCATCGACCTTAGCGGTAGTAGGACCTTCCATCAGTTTGCCGGTGAAAGGTTCGGATGCCTTCGACCATGGACCGTAAGGTGACTTGGCATAGGCCACCTTGATATCGCGTTCAGGACGTGTATTGTCTTTGAGCACCATCACATAATCGCGCTTGCCCCGTTTGACGAGGGTGGCATCAATACAACTGAAGCCAGGGTCTATCATCAAGCGAGCAGGGGTGAAGGTGCGGAAATCCTTGGTGGTGGTATAGTAAAGACGATGGTTGTTGTTCTCATCCTCTATTCCTCGTGGAAATTTGCCCGGCACACACGATGCCCATACGATAACAGCCTGTTGGCGGTCGTCGTCCCAGAAGAGTTCGGGAGCCCATACGTTGACGGTGGTGGTGTCGGTCATGACCTCGATGAAACGTTGCTTGCTCCAGTGCTTTAAGTCTTTCGAACAAGCATAGCCGAAGCCTCTGTCACCCTTCCAACTTGATGTCCATACGAGATGGAACATGCCATCAGGAGTGCGGATGATTGATGGATCGCGCATGACACGTTGTTTACCTACCTCAGGTTTAAGCCAGATGCCAGGGATAGAATCCCAATGCCATCCATCGCGACTGTAGATGAAGCGCAGTCCGTCGGTGGCTGGTTCGTGGAAAGAGGTGGATACATAGAGGTCGTGTTGTGCCTCTACTGCCATGGTAGAGAGGCAGCACAAGGAGATTAGAGCGAGTAGTGTCCGTTTCATGATTTGTTTATACTTTACTGAACTATCGCATGTGGGGAAGTTAAGGGAAGTTAGGGAAGTTAGAGAGAAGTTAAGGGACAAATGTCCTACGTCTTACGGCAAAAGGCTATTGTCTCTTAACTTCCCGAACGACCGTAGGAAGTGATAACTTCCATTTTACTTCAATCAATTCCCCCAGTTGCGAACTTGAATACTTTATAATATAGACGCATCAAGTGGCATTTTGTAATGCCAAAGGTCAGAGAATCACAGTTTCGCTCATGAGTCGTTCCCATTCATCCTGGGTGATGTGCTTGCCTCGTAGCGTCCTGACAGCAGACCACCCGGCATAGCGGCTGTCGTTGGTACGCAACCAATGGAACTCGTCGGCTTGACAATGGTTGTGGATCATCTGCTCAAGGTGGTGGCGATAGGCAGGATTGACCACCGAGAGGTAACATTTGCCGTTCGACAGCCGGATGGCAAGCAAGAGATATTGTTGCTTGTCGGTAGTGGGAACAATGGCAAGCATGGCATTGCGAGAGGTGACGGTGATGTTCCATCCATCGGCATTGAGCCGTTGCATCCATTGGCGGAATACCTTCCCGTGGGCAGAAGTATCGCGAGTCTGGGTGTAGGCAATATAGAAGTGGATCATCTCGTGGAGCAGAACAGATTGTCTGTCGTGGTCGCTCGTATGGTAGAACTCGCTCACCTTGATGGTATAGCCTGTGGTTTTCCACCGGCCAGGCAACAGACCACACCGCACCTTGTGGCAGCTGAACTGTCCCAAGGTGCGCTTGGCATGATTGACCACAAAGTGGGGCTCCGGCAGAGTATTGCCGAAATACTGGGCGTTGAAAGTGGTAAACCACTCGCGAAGCGTTTGTGCAGTCATGCTACCCTGTGTTTGTTATACATGTAGGGAAGTTAGAGAGAAGTTAGAGGGAAGTTAGAGGGAAGTTAGAGGGAAGTTAGAGAGAAGTTAGAGGGAAGTTAGAGAGAAGTTAAGGGACAAATGTCCTACGTCTTACGGCAAAAACTATTGTCTCTTAACTTCCCGAACGACCGTAGGGAGTGATAACTTCTTTAACTTCTTTAACTTCAATCAATTCCCTCAGTTGCGAAACTTGAATATTAGCGATAGTTGCCCAATGCCTCGATACTCTGTGGCAACCATACTTCCATGTCGTCTGCACCACGGTGGTTCCATGCGTAATAGGGTATGAGTGTGAGGCGCGTGTCGGAGACTTTCACCCTGCCGTCGGCATCGGTATCAACGGTCTGACCATCTACTTCGATGGCTTTCACACCAAACGAAACCTGATGTTGACCGTTGATGGTGCGGTCAACCACGTTGAACTGTGGATTGGTGGGCATGAGGAAACGGAAGATGCTGTGGGAGGTGTTGTCGGCAGCTTCGGCACAATAGACCAGAGGACCGCGTTCTACAGCCACTCGGCCACGGTCGTCGGTCACCTGTGGATTGGCAACTACGGTACGTACCGGCATATCGAGATGGAGCAAAACAACATCGCCTTTCTTCCAAACGCGGTTAATGATGAGATATCCTTTGTCGGTCTTCACCCCATCGACAGGCTTTCCGTTGACGGTAATCTGATAGTTGCGTGTCTGACAATCGGTATAACGGTAGAGGTCACTGGGTACTGGTGTGTTGACAGCCCAGCCTGGAATACGGATAGCCATGGCAAATGCTTTGGCTTGATTCTTCTGAATGCGAAGGTTGATGTCGCCATTCCATGGATAGTCGGTCTGTTGTTCCAATACGACGGTTTTACCTTCTATTTCTACATGCGCCGTATTGCCGGTGAAGAGATTGACATAGAGTGTGCGGTCTTTGACAGCATAGACATAACCTGGGAATGACGGGATGAAACGGCATATATTGCTCGGACAGCAGGCACATCCAAACCATGGTTGGCGCTCGGTGTTGCCATCGCTCGACAGGGGATTGGGATAGAAGAAGCGACCGCCGTCAACCGACATGCCGCTGATGACACCGTTATAGAGCGTGCGCTCCATGCAGTCGATATATTTTGCATCGCCTTGCATGAGGAACATGCGATGGAAGAGATAAACCATGGAAATGGCGGCACATGTCTCATTATAGGCAGTAAGGTTGGGCAACTCATAGTCGGCACCAAAGGCTTCGCCTTCGTGGCGTGCGCCAACACCTCCGGTGATATAGTATTTGCGGCTGACGATATTATTGCAGATGGCGTTGAGGGCATTGATATAGGCGGTGTCGCCCGTAAGGGCTGCCACGTCAGCCATTCCTGCATACATATATCCGGCACGGACAGCATGTCCCCATGCTTCGGTCTGCTCGATGACAGGTTTGTGGCTTTGGGAATAGATGGTGTGGGTGGAAGTCTTTCCACGATAGTCGAGCAGGAATTTAGCCTCGTCGAGATAGCGTTTGTCGCCGGTGAGCAGGTAGAGCCGGGTCAATGCCATCTCGGCAATCTGATGACCTGGAGTGACACAGACTTGGCCGGGACGTGGTCCAACTTCGCGGATGACGCAGTCAGCATAGCGGCGAGCTATATTGAGAAACTTATTGCTACCTGTGGCTTGATAGTGTGCGCAGGCGGCATCGACCATGTGACCTAAGTTGTAGAGTTCATGACTGAGCGCTTCTTCCTCGACCCATCGTTTCGCTCCGGACCATTGGTGTGGATGCGCAGGATTGACGGTGCGTGCGGTGTAGAGGTAACCGTCGGGTTCTTGTGCGGCAGCTACAATATCGAGGATGCTGTCGATATATTGTTTGAGGCGGTTGTCGGGATAGGTTTGGAGTATATAGCTTGCTCCTTCGATGGTTTTATAGACATCGGTATCGTCGAAGGGTAAACACTTCATCTTGCTGACGTCCCATTGGGGAGTTTGCAGACCGTTGTGACCAGGGTGTTGCAACGTATAGGCAGCCATTTTGAAGTTGTCGTAGCGATGGGTTGCTTCGCATTTTTCGAAGGCCAAAGGGATGGTTACTTCGCGTGCCGCTTTGATGCGTTGACCCCAAAAAGTCTGTGCATTAACCTTCACCGCAGTAAAGGGCACTTGGGTGATGGGGTAGCCATTGGCTTTTGGTGTGGTGATGTTTTTGGCTTGTGTGCTGACTATAGCGATTGTAGCCATTGTCAAGAGTAGTATTTGTTTCATTGTTAAAAGTTTAGGATTACATCTTGCAAAGATACGATTAAGTGAGTGAAAAACCAAATATATTTGAGTTTTTCCGAGCGGAAGTACCTTGGACCGACAGGTCAAAAGATACGAATAAGCGAGCGAAAAAGCAAAAGAAAAACTCAAATTTTCTTTGTTAGTATCTTCGCAACAAAGTTGTAGAGATATTTCTCCTTTCACACTTCTTCGCTCAAAAGCGATGCTGACATTATTTGTCCTGAAGGATGTTGTGCAGGTCGGTCATGATGATTTGCAGGTGTTCCCGAATTTGTTTGTCATCCAGTTTATCGATGCTTTCGGGTGTCAGGGCGGTTAGCTGATCAAGAGATTTCATCTGCATCATGGTGGCAATTGGCAGTATTTTATGAACCACCTGCTTGATTGGTGTGATGGACGATTTGATATCAGGAGTATCAGCGGCATTGGTAGTAGGATTGTTTGCCTCGTCCAATATGTTTTGCAGACGTTGCAAGTGTTCGTTGAGTGCAAGTTTTACATTCTTGATGATTTCCAGCGCAGCCTCTTCATCATCATCTGCAAAGGCTGTGAGTTGTCGGAATTGTTCGGGAATGACTGTGTTAAGTTTTTGGCCAGACGTTTTTTCTGATGTATTGCCGTTGATGCCGATTACCGCTTGGAGTGCTTCGGTATGGAATGGTTTGGCAATATAGTCCGTCGCTCCCGACTTCATAGCAAGTACCGCATTCTGTACTTCAGCATAACTTGTCATGACAATGAAAGGAATCGGCATGTTGTGTTTCTGAATCTAGTTGAGTAGCGTCAGACCATCATGATCGGGCAATCGAAGGTCAGACAATATCAAGTCTTTCTTGCTGTCTTCATTCAACAATTGCAAAGCGGCCTTAACCGAAGTGGCTCTTACCACATCGAATCCCTTCTTCTTCAACCATGTTTGAATCAGCGTTCCAAACGCCAAATCATCTTCTACCATCAATATCTTTATCATACGCCTTTCTATCTCTTTTTTTCTAAAGGATATGGAGTATTCACCATGCAACTGCAAAATTACTCAATTCTTTTGTAAAAGCACACTTAATAAATCCAAAAGATTATAAAGCGGCAGCATTCTTACTCCTATAAAACACCAAATTGCTGATAGATAGAACCGGAGAATGTCCTCCCCATTTATAGGTAATGTGACAGAAAAACAATCTGATAATTTGGAGATTTCTCTGCTTTACACTAATTTTGCAAGACAGAAACCAACGACAATACAACAGAATATGAAAAGACTCTATATGGCAACCCTTATCGCTCTGCTCGTGGCGTCTGCTTCGGCACAGGAGGTGATGCGTAAAGAAAAGAATGGCACCTATATTATCAATACCACCACGCTGGCTACCAGTGTGACGGGATATCGTGGCACTACGCCCTTGGAGATTACTATCAAGAAAAACAAGATAGTACAGGTGAAACCATTGCGAAACATGGAAACACCCAAATTCTTCCAACGGGTCAACCAACAGATGGTGCCGAAATACGCAGGACAGCCTGTGGGCAAGAAAGGAATGCCACAAGTGGATGGTGTGACAGGAGCAACGTTATCGTCGAAAGCCGTACAAGAAAATGTGCGTCGGGGCGTGGCATACTATCTGAAACACAAGTAACGAAACCACGTGCGGGAAATGCTCTCTCGCACATGTGTATTATCAATAAGGTGCGAAACGACATTGTAGCCGTTTCGCACCTTATTGTTTCCATCGCTTATTTACCTCATTCGACGATGTGGGAGATCGTCTGAATAGGGTCAATAAAACAGGATAATGCCAGCAATGGCACAGCATCCAATCATCTTGATAGGATTGATTTTTACAACCTTGGTGCCAAAGAAAGTGGCAAGAAACAAGGCGACGCTGATATAAAACTGCCATGCATCCTCTGATGGAGTTGAGAAGTTTTCGGGAGTCATTAGCAAGAGTGTAGCTGCACCCAAAAGACCAACGACAGCAGGACGCAGTCCCGTAAACACCGATTGCACCGTATGGGTGTTCATGTAGCGCATGAACATACGACTGATGAGAATCATCAGTATGAGCGACGGCAATACCAAAGCAAGCGTGGCAACCGCTGATCCAAAGACTGCCATACTGCTACTATAGCCTGCATTGCTTACAGCAGTATAGCCGCAATAGGTGGCAGAATTGATGCCGATAGGTCCCGGTGTCATCTGTGAGATGGCAACGATATCGGTAAATTCCGATGACGACAACCAATGCCAATGTTCCACCGTCTCATGTTGGATAAGTGACAGCATGCCGTAGCCACCGCCAAATCCGAAGAGGCCAATTTCGAAGAATGTGATGAAGAGGTATAGGAATATCATGCTTTCTTATTCTTTTGTGTCAAACCATAGAGATAGCCGCCCACACCCGCAAGAATGATAATCCAGATAGGCGATACTCCCAATAGCCATATTGCCAGTGCCGACACGATGGGAATCCATAGGGTGTAGCGATTGAGATGGGCACTCTTAGCAAGATTGAAAGTTGGAACGGCAATCAGAGCCACAACGGCAGGACGTATGCCACGAAACATAGCAGCCACAACCTTATTGTCTTCAAACTGATGGAAGAAGATGGCTATGGCAAGAATGATGAGAAACGAAGGCAGAGCCGTACCTAATGCCGTGACCAGCGCTCCCCGTGTCTTGCGCAACTTATATCCGATGAATATCGAAATATTGATGGCAAAGACGCCCGGACAGCTTTGGGCGATAGCAATCAAGTCGAGCATGTCCTCCTTTGACACCCATTGGTGCTTGTTGACAACCTCTTCCTCTATAATTGGAATCATGGCATATCCACCCCCAAGGGTGAACATGCCAATCTTAAAGAAGGTACTGAATGTGCTCCAGTATATGTTACTCATTGTTTTTCAATCCACTTGCGGGCATTGACAAATGCCTCAATCCACGGTGTTACCTCATCCATGCGACGAGCCTCAGGATACCAAGCGCACTGCCAAGGGAAGATGGCGCGCTCCAAGTGTGGCATCATGCAGAGATGACGTCCGTCCTCTGAACAGATACCTGCAATATCGAAGGCTGATCCGTTGGGGTTGGCTGGATAGCCGTGGTAATTATACTTAGCAATGACATTGTAGGCGCTCTCTGGTTCGGTCAGAGCAAACTTGCCTTCTCCGTGGGCAACCCACAAGCCGAGTTTATTGCCGCTCAGCGATCCAAACATGACACTGTTGTTCTCAGGGATAGCCAATGAGATGAATTCACTTTCAAACTTATGAGAGTCGTTGTGCAGCATCTTAGCTCCCTTAGCACCGGTCAATCCCAGTTCTACCATCAGCTGACAGCCGTTGCAGATACCGAGTGAAAGTGTGTCTTTGCGAGCATAGAACTTGTCGAGTGCCTCTTTTGCCTTGGCATTGAAGAGGAATGCACCAGCCCAACCCTTAGCAGAACCAAGTACGTCGGAGTTTGAGAATCCACCGCAGAATACGATCATGTTGATGTCTTCCAGTGTCTCGCGACCACTTACAAGGTCGGTCATGGTCACGTCTTTCACGTCGAAACCTGCCAGATAGAGTGAGTAGGCCATCTCGCGATCACCGTTAGTACCCTTTTCACGGATGATGGCAGCCTTTATGCCTGATGGAGTGCGGCGATCTGCCGATAGTCCATACTGAGCAAGTGTGCCGGTGAAAGAGTCGTTGAATTTCATCTCCAACGGTTGCTTCTTATAGTTTTCATAGCGCTCGGCAGCCTTGCCGTTGTGGCTCTGCTGACGATCGAGCAGGTAAGAAGTCTTGTACCAAGTGTCGCGCAATGCGTCAATGTCGAAGGTATGCTCGCTGTCGCCAGCTTTAACAACGATGGTGCGGCTCTCAGGAACGGCATAGCCAATCTTGGCAAATGCCACGCCTTGTTCTTCCATATAGTCGATAAATTCCTGTTTGTGGGCATCGCTGATTTCCACAACCACACCGGGGTTCTCTGCGAAGAGTGTCTTTACCACGTCGCCATCGGCACAGAGGTCGTGCAGATTGATGTGGAGACCGCCCTTCTGGTTGGCGAAACACATTTCCAACAATGTGGTGATAAGACCGCCGGCAGAGATATCGTGACCAGCCATAACCCATCCTTTTTCTATAAGGCCCTGTACTGCCATGAAAGCATCGGCGAAGTATTCGGCGTTTTTCACTGTTGGCACGTCGCTGCCTACCTTGCCGAGGCTCTGTGCAAAGGCAGAACCACCGAGATGCTGCTCATCGAATGAGAAGTCGATATGATAGAGAGAAGCGTTCTTGTCGTTGACGAGAACAGGGCTTACCACCTTGCGGATGTCGGAAACCTCGCCTCCAGCGCTCACGATGACGGTTCCTGGAGAGATAATCTTCTCGCCGTTGGGATACTGCTGTGTCAGCGACAGCGAGTCTTTACCCGTAGGAACATTGATGTGGAGGTCGCAGCAGAAGTCGCTCAGCGCCTTTACAGCACTGTAGAGACGTGCATCCTCACCCTCTTGTGAGCGGCAGGGCCACATCCAGTTGGCACTCAGCGACAGCGAATCCATGCCGTCGGCAAGTGGTGCCCATACGATGTTGGTAAGTGCTTCTGCTACCGACAATACGCTGCCAGCCTCTGGAGATGCCAGGCCAGCCTGTGGTGCATGACCAATGGCGGTGGCAATACCCTTACGGCCACGATAGTCGAGGGCTACAACACCACAGTCGCTCAGTGGCAACTGAATTTCGCCTTGACACTGCTGACGTGCAATCTTACCCGTCACGCTACGGTCAACCTTATTGGTCAGCCAGTCTTTACAAGCCACAGCCTCCAACTGGAGCACGCGCTGCAGGTATTCGTCTATCTTGTCTTGCGTATAGGTTACGTTTTCATATTTGCGCTCTACGGTATTGTCGCGCATGATGGTTTTGGGTGAGTGGCCAAACATTTGTGCCACGTCAAGGTCGAAAGGTTTCACGCCATCGGCTTGCTTGAATGAGAAGTGGGCATCGCCTGTGGTTTCACCTACTACATACATTGGGGCACGTTCGCGTTCAGCAATCTTCTGTACGTGGTCGATATGCTTTTCGTCGATGAGCAGACCCATGCGTTCCTGACTTTCGTTGGCAATGATTTCCTTGCTCGATAGGGTCTTGTCGCCAATGGGCAACTTAGCCATGTCTATCTCACCGCCACATTCCTCAACGAGTTCCGACAGACAGTTCAAGTGGCCTGCACTTCCGTGGTCGTGGATTGACACTACTGGATTGGTTTCTTCTTCACAGAGTGCGCGCACCAAGTTGTAGGCACGCTTCTGCATTTCCGGGTTGGCACGCTGAATAGCGTTCAGCTCGATGCCGTTGCTATAACGACCAGTATCTACTGACGATACCGAACCGCCACCCAGTCCGATGCGATAGTTGTCGCCACCAACCACAACAACCTTGTTGCCTGGCTGTGGTTCTTTCTTCAGACAGTCGCGCTTGGTGCCGTAGCCTACACCGCCAGCCAGCATGATGACTTTGTCGTAGGCATATTTCTCCTGACCCTCCTGATGTTCGAAAGTCAGCACAGAACCGGTAATCAGCGGTTGTCCAAACTTGTTTCCGAAATCGCTGGCACCGTTTGAAGCCTTGATGAGAATCTGCTCAGGAGTCTGATACAACCATTTGCGAACGGGCATGAGTGTTTCCCAATCGCGGCCTTCACCCTCGATACGAGGATAGGCGGTCATATATACGGCAGTTCCGGCAATAGGCCATGAACCAACACCGCCACCCATACGGTCGCGAATCTCACCGCCAGTACCTGTGGCAGCACCGTTGAAAGGCTCTACGGTAGTGGGGAAGTTGTGGGTTTCAGCCTTCAGCGAGATGACGCTCTCGATGTCTTTAACCTGAAAATAGTCGCTGGTAGATTGGTCGGCAGGTGCAAACTGCTCCACTACAGGACCTTGTGCAAAAGCCACATTGTCTTTGTAGGCCGACAGAATCTTGTTGGGATTCTCCTGTGTGGTCTTTTTGATCATGGCAAAAAGACTCGACTCCATCTCCTTGCCGTCGATGATAAATGTGCCACCGAAAATCTTATGGCGGCAGTGCTCAGAGTTGATTTGTGCAAAACCGAAAATCTCTGAATCGGTCAGCGGACGGCCGTTCTCTTTCTCAATCTTATGGAGATACTCGATTTCCTCAGGTGAAAGGGCCAGACCTTCCTGTTCGTTGTATTCCTCCAAGTTATCAACATACTTGATGGGTTCGGGCTGGATGTTCACGGTGAAGATGTCTTGGTCCAGTCCGTGATACATACGTTGCAGCATGGGGTCGTGCTCAGCATCCTCACCCGCTACTGGGAAGTATTCTTCTATACGCAGAATGCCGCTGAGTCCCATGTTCTGAGTTATCTCAACGGCATTCGTTGACCAAGGAGTCACCATTTCACGACGCGGTCCTACATAGTAGCCTGTCAGTGTTTGGTCACTCAATAGCTCAGCATTGCCATAGAGCCAACACAGTTCCTTTACTTCGTTTTCTGCGAGTTGATGATCTGCCTGAGTGGCAATCACACTCGTCTGTGGAGTCTTAAAAAAGAGAATCATGTACTTTGTTCCTTTATAATTAGAATTTTGGTTGCGAAATTACTAATTTTTGGGCGAATAACCAAATTTATCCGTATGTTTCCGAAACTTGGTGTGAATTATCTCCTTTTAGTGTTCTCAGTAAACGTGATATTGTTTGTAAATTGACGGGATGTGGTCGGGATGGTATCGAGAGGAGTCGCACGGAATAGGGGAGCGATTCTCTGAATTCTCTCTCGCGCACGCACACGCGATGTCTTAAAAATCGACCACTCGACCACCAATGTGTGTAATGTGTTGTTGGAATGATTGTTATGTGGTGGTCGATGGTTTTGTATTCGACCACCATCGACCACCATCGACCATCAATTTTTATATGAACAATATATTTTTCTTTCTTTATCCAACGTCTGATAATACTTTTATCCAACGTTTGATAATACTTTTGTCCAACGTTTG
Source organism: Prevotella sp. P4-98 (assembly GCF_002251405.1). Lineage (NCBI taxonomy): Bacteria > Pseudomonadati > Bacteroidota > Bacteroidia > Bacteroidales > Prevotellaceae > Prevotella > Prevotella sp. P4-98. Next base: position 62,195 of record NZ_NPJC01000008.1, read on the forward strand.
ATAATACTCTTATCCAACGTTTGATAATACTTTTGTCCAACGTTTGATAATACTTTTGTCCAACGTTTGATAATACTTTTGTCCAACGTTGACAATACTCTTATCCAACGTTGACAATACTTTTGTCCAACGTATGGCAATATTTCTATGTAATATTGGTGAGAACGATAATATAATTTTTGTTGAGAAGGAAATATAGGTTATTGTATGCTAAATGATTGATATTCAGTCGTGTGGGGCTGTATTTATGGTTCTCCTTTGACGATGGTTTAGTTAAAATAACAAAATGTTTTTTGACTTTCTGCGTTTCTGTTTGTCACATAACAAAAACAACTAAACATGATGGGCATGACGATAGGCTTCACCTCGGAAATACAAATAAATCCTAATTTATTTTGTATTCCTCTCGGTTTGCACTATCTTTGAGACTGCGTCTCTTAGATAGGCTGCACCTCGGAAATAAAAGAAAAACTCCGTTTCTCTTTGTATTTCGCTCGGTTTGCACTATCTTTGCAACATCAATATACGAAGTACTCACTAAAAACTATAGAATGAAATGAAGAAGATTAACATTGTAACGACATTCGCAATAGCATTGCTGTTGTCCAGTTGTGCTATGAAAAAAGACCTGGCTGCATGTCAGGAGGAGAATAAAGCGTTGCAGACTAACTATGTGGATACCAAAGAGAAATTGGCCGCTGCCAATGTTCGCGTAGCCAGTTTGGAAGAACAACTCAAGCGCCAGGAGCAGGCTGTTAGTGCATTACAGCAGTCGCTCGACAAGAGTTTGAGCAATGCCAATCAGAATAACGTAAGCATCGACAAACTTGTAGATCAGATCAATGAGTCCAATAAGTATATTCGTCATCTGGTGGAAATCAAGTCGAAAAGCGACTCGCTCAATGTGGTTTTGACCAACAATCTGACTCGTTCGCTCTCGAAAGAAGAACTCAAAGAAGTGGACGTGCAGGTGCTCAAGGGTGTTGTCTATATCTCATTGGCAGACAACATGCTCTACAAGTCTGGATCGTATGAAATCAACGACCGCGCAGCAGAGACACTTTCGAAGATTGCAAAAATCATCAAAGACTACAAAGACTATGATGTGCTGATCGAAGGAAATACTGACAATGTACCCATCAATCGTGAAAACATTCGCAACAACTGGGACCTCTCTTGCCTCCGTGCGTCAAGCGTGGTACAGGCACTTCAAAACCAGTATGGTGTAGATCCTAAGCGTCTGACCGCTGGTGGTCGTGGTGAGTATAACCCACTCCAGCCCAACACCACCGAATTGGGCAAGCAGCGCAACCGTCGCACACAGATTATTATCACTCCGAAACTCGACGAATTCATGGAGTTGATAGGACAGGCTCCTGAAGAATAATACGATCAAGAAATATAGCGTAGGAGGGCAACCGTTCAGATGGATGGTTGCCCTCTATGCTTTTCATACGGCAATAAATAGAGAAAATATACATTCAAGGAAACGTTTCGTCATTTCTTTGTCTTTCATTCACTTTCCACCGATGACAAACAGACCCTTTGTGCGTCTATATAATAAGGTATATATACTATCTAATAGAAAACAATGAAAAGAATATGGACAACAGTCTTTGCTACCATACTATGCACCATGGTCATGGCACAGACTTTCGAAACAAACTACGAACGCCCAGTGGGCGATTTGATGAACGATGTGGCTCAGCGTTTCGGCGTGCGATTCAAATATAATGTAGATACCGTAGGACGACAATTGCCCTATGCCGACTTCCGTGTGCGCCCTTATTCCATAGAGGAAACACTCGACAATATCTGCAAATACTTCGATTGGAACTGGTGGAAACAAAGTGACAAACTCTATAAAATAAAGCCCTACGAGTATCCACGCCGACATGTGGAAGAGGGACAGCAGATGCTCAACTACCTCTCAACGCTCTATCAGAACAAGGAACAATGGGAGGCGCGTCGCGACACACTTCGTCGCGAAGTGAGACAAAGGTTAGGTCTCGACGCCTTTCTCGATTCATGCGTATTGGGTAAACCCATACTTTCCAAAATCACCCGACATGATGGATATACCACACAGAATATCTGTATCGAACTGACTCCAGGCCAGCATCTCTTCGGCACCATATATGCTTCGACAGCAAAGGGAAAGCATGCACTCATCATCTGTCCAGACGGACACTGGCCCATGCGCTATCGAAAAGACGAGCAACAACGCCTCGGAACACTGGCACGCATGGGAGCCGTATGTGTGGATTTCGATCTCTATGGATGGGGACAGTCGGCTGAAGAAGTGGGCGAGGCAGCCCATCACACCAGTCGTGCCCATGTCTATCAGGCAGCTTGTGGCTATGTATTGCTCGACTATATGCTGACCAACCGGAAAGACATCGACCATCAGCGCGTAGGCGTGATGGGTGGAAGTGGCGGCGGAACCCACACCGTACTGCTGTCGCTATTGGATAATCGGGTGACAGCATCAGCACCTGTAGTGCATCTCGCCTCCCATTTTGATGGCGGATGCCCCTGTGAGAGCGGAATGCCTGTGCAGTTGAGCGCAGGAGGAACGTGCGAACCCGAACTGGCTGCCGTTATGGCACCGCGCCCCATGCTTATTGTTAGCGACGGTGGCGACTGGACAGCATCGGTACCTACCGTAGAAATGCCTTATCTACAACGTATCTATGGATTCTATGGTGCGAAAGAACAAGTACGCAATGTGCATCTTCCCAATGAGCGACACGACTTCGGACCCAATAAACGCAAGGCGGTATATGACTTCTTTATCGATGTGTTCCATCTCGACCGCTCTAAGCTCGACGAGAGTAAAGTGGCCATCTTGCCTGATGAAGCTCTGAAAACAAAATTAAAATAATACACACAATACCCTTTCAAACTATGATGAAACGTAATCTGCTATTACTCCTGCTGTTTGTAGGATGCGTCACCATGAAAGCCCAAGACTATCGGCTGTGGTACGACAAACCGGCCATGACATGGACACAGGCATTACCCGTAGGTAATGGCGTAGTGGGTGGCATGGTGTTTGGACAACCTGCCGTGGAGCATATCCAACTCAATGAAGAGACAATCTGGGCTGGACAGCCCAACAATGTGGTCAATCCTGAGGCAAAAAAATATTTGCCACAGGTGCAGCAGCTTATCCTTGAAGGTAAATATCGCGAAGCACAAGACTTGGCCAATGCGAAGGTTATGCCCAATGCTGCGGGACAAAACATGGGAATGCCCTATCAGCCCTTCGGCGATCTCTATATATCAATGGCTGGACATGCAGACTATCAGGACTATGAACGATGGCTCGATCTCAGCACCGCACGGTCTATGGTCAGCTATACATCGGGTGGTGTGCGCTATCAGCGTGAAGTGTTTACTCCCATTGGTGGCCCCGCAGTAGTGGCAGTACACTTGACTGCCAGCAAACCGGGACAACTGACGTTTACCGCACACATGACCTCACCACATGATAATGTGTTGACTGCCAGCGAAGGACAACAAGTCATTCTCCACGGCGTATCGGCCAAACACGAAGGACTCAAAGGTAAAGTGCGATTCATGGGACGCCTCACGGCTGTCACACGTGGCGGACACATTCATTGTAGCGACGGCAATCTCAGTGTCGTTGGCGCCGATGAGGCTACGCTATATGTGGCTATTGCTACCAACGTGAAAAACTATAAAGACATCACAGGCGATGAGGCGATGCTGTCGAAACAACGCCTCCAGCAAGCCATTACAACGGGATGTGAGGCTCTGCGCGAACAGCATACAGCTCGTTATCGCCACTACTACGACCGCGTGTCGCTGAATCTTGGTGCCGATGCCTTTGCCAAAGAGAGTACCAGCCGACGCGTGGAACACTTCGGTGAACGTACCGACAACTATCTCGTGGCTACCTATTTCCAGTTTGGCCGCTATCTGCTTATCTCATCGTCACAGCCTGATAATATCAATCCCGCCAATCTGCAAGGCATCTGGAACGAGAAGATGTTGCCTTCATGGGACTCGAAATACACGACCAATATCAATCTTGAGATGAACTACTGGCCTGCCGAACCTACCAATCTCACCGAGATGAATGCACCATTGTTCCGATTGATAGAGGAAGTGAGCAACACTGGACGACAGACAGCACGCGAGATGTATGGTGTAGATGGATGGGTGCTCCACCATAACACCGACCAATGGCGCATCACAGGACCTGTGGATCGGGCGCAGACAGGATTATGGCCCGTAGGGTCGGCATGGCTTTGCCGCCACTTGTGGGAACACTATCTATATACTGCCGATAAGGATTTTCTCAAGAAATCCTATCCTGTCATGTTGCAGGCAGCGCTATTCTATACCCAGACTATGATACCTGACCCACGCCATCATAATTGGTTGGTGGTGTGTCCTGGCGAATCGCCTGAACATGGTGGCAAAGGGCGCCCATCACCGCTCGATGCCGGTGTAACGATGGACAATCAAATTGTCAGCGAACTCTATACCAATGTGTTGGCTGCTGCAAAACTACTGGGCGAGCACAACGATACACTTGATCTGATCAAGCAACAACTCTCGCAGATGCCTCCGATGCAAGTGGGACGATGGGGACAATTGCAGGAGTGGCTCGACGATGTAGATGATCCTAACGACAACCACCGACATTTCTCACACCTCTTTGGACTCTATCCCAGCAATCAGATTTCTCCATACCGCACACCTCGTCTGTTTGATGCTGCAAAGGTGTCGCTGACGCATAGAGGCGATGTTTCTACCGGTTGGTCGATGGGATGGAAAGTATGCTCATGGGCACGATTGTTGGATGGTGACCATGCTTACAAACTCATCAAAGACCAACTCACACTGACTGCCGACACCTTCTTGATATTCGGCACTGTCAAACAGCGTGGTGGAACCTATCCCAATCTCTTTGACGCACATCCCCCATTCCAGATTGATGGCAACTTCGGATGTACGGCTGGTATAGCCGAAATGCTGTTGCAAAGCCACGATGGATTCCTTTATCTCCTGCCCGCACTACCTTCAGTATGGCCAAACGGCAGCGTGAAAGGACTGGTAGCGCGAGGCGGTTTTGAGGTCGATATGGATTGGCAAAACGGTCGTATCACTAAGGCTGTTATCCATTCGCGACATGGCGGTAAATGTCTGATCCGTAGTAAAGTGGCACTCCATCATAAGAATCTGAAGCGCATCAAGGACACCCAGAAGGGCGCTGACGGTATCGCACCGACACAACTCTACCAACTGACCACTGTGGCAGGAGGTGAATATATACTGAAATAATCATCGATACAAAAACAATAAACGATATGAAAAGACTCACATCCATTCTCGGACTGCTGCTGCTGGCTATCGGCATGCAGGCTGCCAAACCATGGAGCCATGGCGTATTGAAAGTGGCAGACAACCAACGCTATCTGCAATTTGCCGATGGAACTCCGTTCTTCTGGCTTGCTGACACAGGATGGCTTTTACCCGAACGTCTCGACCGCAGTGAGGCGGAATATTATCTGCAACGCTGTGCTAAAGCGGGATATAATGTGATTCAGGTGCAGACTATTGATGGTGTGCCTGCCTATAATATCTATGGACAACCCTCCAATATCGATGGATGGAACTTCCAACACATTGACCGTAAAGGGGTTTATGGCTATTGGGATCACATGGATTATATCATAGACCAAGCTGCAGATAAGGGTATATATATCGGTATGGTATGTATCTGGGGCGGACTGGTTAAGGCCGGTAAACTATCGGTGGAAGATGCTAAACGGTATGGTACATTTCTTGCCAACCGTTATAAAAACAAGCCAAACATTATCTGGATCATGGGTGGAGATATACAGGGAAATATCCGACCAGAGGTATGGGAGACTCTCGCCACAACGATTAAAGCAATCGATAAGAACCACCTGATGACCTATCATCCACGTGGACGATACACTTCTGCACGATGGTGGAGCAAGGCTGCATGGCTCGATTTTCACATGTTCCAAAGTGGGCACCGACGTTACGGACAGCGTATGGGCAATGCTGACTATCCTATTCCTGATAACACAGAAGAGGACAATTGGATGTATGTAGATTCTACATGGGCACACAAACCCATAAAGCCTGTGCTTGATGCAGAACCCTCCTACGAGGACATTCCTGTAGGATTGCATGATGCCAATGAGGCTCGATGGAAAGATTATGATGTCAGACGTTATGCCTATTGGAGCGTTTTTGCCGGTAGTTGTGGTCACACTTATGGACATAATGCTATCATGCAGATGCTCAAACCGGGTTATCCCACATCCTATGGTGATGCTGGTGATGTGAAAACATGGTATCAGGCACTCAACGATCCTGGCTTCAATCAGATGCAATATCTGAAGCGTCTGATTCTTTCCTTCCCTTATTTCGAACGGGTGGCTGACCAAAGTGTCATTGAAGACAACGGAGAGAAATATAATCGCCTTATTGCTACACGAGGCAATGACTATTTGTTGGTATATAACTACAATAGTAATGCCATGCGTCTGAATCTGACAAAGATTTCCGGAGATAAGAAGAAGGTGTGGTGGATGAGTGCTGCAAATGGACAATTGCGCTATTTGGGTGAATATGAAAACAAAGTCATGACATTCAGATATCACCCACAGACTACTGGCATAGAAGACGGTGTCCTTATTGCTGTGGATGCCTCCAAAGACTATCTTAAAGAAGACCAACAACAACTCTCTGCCGATGGCTATCAGCCGAAAGCACGCGACCTGAACGAATAAGATGACGCGATGATGAATCATACCACTACTATACGCAATAAAAATATGAAAACACTTCTCGTTCTTGCCATGGCTTTTTTCGCTTTGGGCGCAGAGGCGAAAGTCGGACTGACAAAGCTTCGCGTGGAGAATATGGATCAGCCTGCTGTCATAGCAACATCGCAGCCACGCTTCTCATGGCAGATAGTTTCCGATAAGAATAATGTGCGACAAACGGCCTATCAGATTGTTGTGGCAGATGCACAAGGGGAGGTTTGGAATTCTGGCAAAGTCATTTCCGACCGCCAGCTATGGGTGGAATATCAAGGAACCCCACTCTCTGGAGCTGCCGATTATACTTGGAAAGCGAAGGTATGGACTACTGCAGGCGAGAGTGCATGGACGGATGCAACTCCCTTTGCTATAGGTCTGCTTAGCGAAGCCAAATGGCGTGGTTATTGGATAGGATTGGAGCGTATGATGCCTGGAGAGCAACGCACAATCCATACACGCATGGCTGCTCGCTATCTGCGTAAGGAGTTTGAACTGAAAAACAAAATGGTGCGACGCGCTACAGCATACGTTGCCGGTATAGGTTTGCATGAGTTTTATGTGAACGGACAACGTATGGGTGATGGAGTTTTGAACCCTATCCCATCAGACTATCGTAAGACTATTTACTATAACACCTACGATGTAACGTCGCAAACTACAGCGGGCAAACGCATCTGTCTGGCTATTGTATTGGGCAACGGACGACTGTTCCCTATGCAGCAACACAAGCCGTATAAGATTCCTGTGTTCGGCTTCCCTAAGTGTCGTATCAATGTCAAGGTGGAATATACAGATGGTACCACACAACTTCTACAGACTGACGATAAGGGGTGGAAGGTAACTGCTGAAGGACCAATACGCGCTAACAATGAATATGATGGTGAGGAGTATGACGCCCGTAAGGAACTGACGGGATGGGCTTCTGTAGGTTTTGATGACTCGCAATGGATGAAAGCTGAACGGACTGATATACCCACCGGAGTGCTTCGCCCACAGGGAAAAGGCATGAAAGTCAACGGTACTGTCGATATCCGTCAACTCAACGGACGGATCGTTGATGTGGGTCAGAATATGGCTGGATGGCTGAAAGTCAGAGTACGTGGTCATCAAGGCGACACCATTCGCATCATCTATGCAGAGCGATTAAATGCCGATGGTACGCTCTATCGCGATAATTTTCGCAATGCACAATCTACAGATATCTATGTTTGTAACGGAAAGGAAGGTAAAAACGGAAGATGGTGGACACCCACATTCGTATATCATGGATTCCGTTATGTAGAGATACAAGGATTGAAAAATCTTACGCTTGCAGACTGTAAGGCAGAAACTGTAGGCGATGAGATGACGGTACTTGGACATTTCGAGTGTAGCGATACGATATTAAACAAAGTCATGCATAATGCCTTCTGGGGTATTGCCAGCAATTACAAGGGGATGCCTGTGGATTGTCCGCAACGCGACGAACGACAGCCGTGGTTGGGCGATCGCACAATGGGGTCGCTTGGTGAGAGCTTTTTGTTTGATAACGAATACCTTTATGCAAAGTGGATGCGTGACATCTGTGAGGCACAGCGATCTGATGGATGTATTCCTGACGTGGCACCTGCATTCTGGAATTACTATAGTGATAACGTGACATGGCCTGCTGCTCTGCCTTTCACTTGTGATATGTTGTGGCGACAGTTTGGCAATCGGCAACCCATTGACGATTCTTATCCTACTATTCGCAAATGGGTATTGCACATGACAGAGGAATACTGCCAAAATGGTATTATCACCAAAGATAAATATGGTGACTGGTGTCCGCCACCTGAAAAACTTGACTTAATCCACGCTCAAGATCCCAATCGCATTACTGATGGAAAACTGATAGCCACGGCTTATATGATTCGTGTGCTACAGTTGTTGGAACAATGGAATTGTGAGCCAGAGCGCTGGAATCCTATCCGAAAGACAATGACAGAGGCCTTCAACCGCAATTTTCTGACGGTTCGTAAAGGTACTTCGCTACGTCCGGGACATGTGCTCTTCCCTGATTCTACCTATTATGGTAATAATACCGTGACAGCAAATATCCTGCCTTTGGCATTGGGCATAGTACCCGATAGTTGCAAGAGTGACATTGTTCGTCAGGTGGTGGAGAATATTTGTGTCAAGAACAAAGGTCATGTGTCGTGTGGTGTCATAGGCATATCATGGCTATTGCGCACACTTTCCGACAATGGATTTGCCGACGTGGCATATCTTCTCGCCACTCAGAAGAGTTATCCCTCATGGGGATATATGGCAAACAATGGGGCTACTACCATTTGGGAACTATGGAATGGTAATACTGCCAACCCCCGAATGAACTCAGGTAATCATGTGATGCTCTTGGGCGACCTATTGCCTTGGTGTTACCAGTATATTGGTGGAATCCGTACTAATGATGCTTTCCGCCATTTCACACTTCGTCCTTCATTCGATATACAGGACTGTGAATGGGCAAACGTAGATTACGAGTCGCCTTACGGTCGCATTAGCAGTCATTGGAAAAAGACCTTACAACATTTGGACTGGGAGGTGGAAGTGCCTTGTAATACTACAGCAGAGGTTTATCTGCCTGATGGTACAGTCAAAACTGTAGGTTCTGGACATTACCAGTTCCGTGTTGAGATTCCCACAGCACATGCCGCTATAATGAAAGATGAGTTCCTTTATGAACATACACTTTTCCCTGAGGCACATGCCGGAACTATTGTAGAGACCAAGAAAGGTGATCTTATCACCGCATACTTCGGTGGAACGCATGAACGCGACCCTGATGTTTGCATCTATGTCAATATCAAACGCAAGGGCGAGAACCACTGGTCAACCCCTATACTTGCTGCAGACGGTGTGTTCCAAATAGGAACTCCACAGGCAGCATTAGCAGGACTGTCGGGCATCAACGCAGAAACAACCTCTGCAGAAGCCGGTCCGGTGAAGACGCTCAGTGATCAACGTGGCGCATTGACCTATGATTATCTCACTAAGAAGACGCTTGTCACGCTTCCGAAAGGTCTCAAACGCAAGGCATGTTGGAATCCTGTACTCTTTGAGATGCCTGATGGCGAACTTTGGCTGTTTTTCAAAATAGGATCAACGGTAGGGGATTGGACCGGATGGCTTACAAAATCGAAGGATGGCGGCCGTACTTGGAGTGACAAGGAACCGTTGCCGAAAGGTTTTCTCGGCCCTATTAAGAACAAGCCCGAACTGATTGACGGTCGTCTGATATGCGGTTCTTCTACCGAAGGAAAGGGTTGGCGCTTCCATGTGGAGATTTACGACATAGCTACCAAGACTTGGAAATACGTGGGACCGATAGAGGCTGCCAACGAACCAGCCACCATTGACCTGGCTGCAGATACTAAAGATCTTGCCCATCCCATATATCATGAAGGCAAATCGGCATTGCCCATCTATAGCATACAACCCTCCATTCTTCGTCTGTCTGATGGACGCTTGCAGGTGTTGATGCGCACGCGCAATGGTCGTCTTGCCACCTCTTTCTCCAATGATCATGGAGATTCTTGGTCGAAAGTGGTGTTGACAGACGTGCCCAACAACCAGAGTGGCACCGATGCTGTGACTCTGCGTGATGGTCGCCATGCTTTGATTTATAACGATTTTGAGACGCTGCCCGATACGAAGAAAGGTCCGCGCACACCTTTGTCGTTAGCGTTGAGCACCGATGGCTCTCATTGGCAAAAGGTGTTGACCTTAGAAGATTCGCCCATCGACCAATATTCCTATCCCGCTATTATACAGGGTAAAGATGGCACGTTGCATTGTCTCTATACCTGGCGCCGACAGCGGATGGCCTACAAACAAATCAATCTGAAGAAACTGAAACAAGACAAATGAAAAAACTACTCACTATGATTTTGCTGGCTGTCAGCATAGTATCCTATGCTCAGACATTCAGCATCACCACTCGCCGAGAGGCTTCCAACCGCGAAAAGTTTGCAGCCGAATATCTGTCGCGCAAGCTCTCTGCGTTGGGTTATTCCTTTGTCAAGGGTAAAGCAGACTATCGCATCTCTCTGATAATATCGAAAGACAGCACCGTTTTGAAGCAAGAAGGCTTTCGTCTTTCACAGCGCAAACGAACCATCACGATAGAAGGTGGCGATGCCACGGGAGTCATCTATGGATGCAACGAACTGGTGGAACAGGTGAAGAAAAACCACATGTTGATGGTTTCGCCTACCATGCAACACCCCGAAATGGTGATGCGTGGCACTTGTATCGGTCTGCAGAAAACAGTCTATCTACCGGGGCATGGAGTCTATGAGTATCCTTATACTCCCGAAAACTTCCCTTGGTTCTACGATAAAGCAGAGTGGGTGAAATATCTCGATATGATGGTTGAGAACCGTATGAACTCGCTCTATTTATGGAATGGACATCCTTTTGCCTCCTTAGTAAAACTGAAAGACTATCCCTTTGCCTTAGAGGTTGACGAGGCTACGTTCCGTAAGAATGAAGAGATATTCTCCTTTCTTACGCATGAAGCCGACCGTCGCGGCATCTTCGTTATACAGATGTTTTATAACATTATCCTCAGCAAACCCTTTGCAGACCACTATGGACTGAAGACCCAAGACCGTCATCGCCCCATCACACCACTCATAAGCGATTATACCCGTAAGTCTGTTGCGGCTTTTATCGAGAAATATCCCAACGTGGGATTGCTGGTATGTTTGGGTGAGGCCATGGCATCTATTGACGATGATGTGAAATGGATGAAGGAGACCATCATACCCGGTATCAAAGACGGACTGAAAGCATCTGGCCGTACCGACATACCTCCTGTTGTGTTGCGTTCCCACGATACCGATGGTCCATTGGTACTCCGTGAGTCATTACCACTATATCCCAATATCTATACGATGTCGAAATATACAGGTGAGTCGCTTACTACTTACGAGCCGGGTGGACCGTGGGGTGAAACCCATAGACAACTGGCTGCCGCCGCCCCTGTCCATATCGACAATGTGCATATCCTTGCCAATCTGGAACCTTGGCGATGGTCGTCACCGGCGTTTATCAGTAAGACGGTAGAGGCTATGCACCGTGTACACCATTCAAAAGGATTGCATCTCTATCCCCAAGCCAGTTATTGGGACTGGCCCTATGCAGCAGATAAATTGCCAGATGGACGTAGATTGAAACAGTTGGACCGCGATTGGATGTGGTATAAGGCATGGGGCCGTTATGCTTGGAACTGTCATCGCAACAACGATAATGACTATTGGAAGCAGGTTTTGGCAGATTATTACCAGACCGATACACTTACGGCAGGTCGCATACTCAATGCCTATGATGAGTCTGGAGAGATTGCGCCCAAGTTGTTGCGCCGTTTCGGAATTACCGAGGGCAATCGCCAAACACTCCTGTTGGGCATGAAAATGGGACAACTGGTCAATCCTTACAAATATACCATCTATCCTGGATTCTATGAAAGTTGTGGTCCCAAGGGTGAAAAACTCATAGAATACGTGGAAAAGGAATGGAACCATCAGTCGCATGAAGGCGAGTTGCCTCTTGATATCATAGACCAATGTGTGGATCATGGTGCTGCAGCTCTTGCCGCTATCACTTCCATTCAACCCGAAACGCTGGGCAACCACAAAGACGAGTTCCTTCGTTTGCAGAACGATATGCGTTGCTATTACCATTTTGCCAAGGCTTTCCGTCTGAAAGTGTTGGCTGCCCAGCAGGCTCTCAACTACAAATGGAGCAAGGATATCAGCCACCTTGATGCTGCCGTTCCGTTGTTGGAGCAGTCTATTGAGGAATGGCGCAAGCTCTGCCAACTCACCGCCGACACCTATCTCTATGCCAATTCCATGCAGACCGCACAGCGTCGCATCCCTGTAGGTGGCGACGATGGCAAGTATAAGACTTGGACAGAGATGCTGCCCATCTATGAAGAAGAGTTGGAAGCACTTCGACAGAACATCTACCGATTGCGTCATCCTGCTGATTCCACAGCCACAGCCCATATTGCGGCAGTCACTCCAGCCCCAGTGAAACTGTCCGACGGACAGCAGACTGTGACACTAACCAAGGATGCCATACTTTTCGAAGGTCGTCCCGATACTAAGGTTGATGCCGTAGCCCCCGAACTGGAAGGTCTTCAAGCCCTTGTCCTCAATCGCGATACTACTCGCATCAAGGGTACCACCATTAGTTTTTCATCGCCCAAGCCTGTTAAAGTGCTGGTTGGATTCTTTCAGGATGATGACCATAAATGGGCGAATCCTCCAAAATTGGAGATTGATGCCACGGGCAATGAATATGGTCAGGCAGAGCCCGTATTGACCAATGCCATCAGTATGCTACAAATGCCGAAGGTCAATATCCATCAGTATTGTCTTCCTGCTGGTAATCATTTGTTGCGTTTGCCAAAGGGCATCATCATGGTGGCTGGTTTTACATCCAGTGAAATTCAGCCCCGCGATGCAGGACTCAACGGTGCCGGCAACGAGGTTGATTGGCTGTTTCAGAAATAAAACGAATCAGATACGACAATGATGCATACTACTACATTTACCCACCGGATGTTTCTGTTGCTGTCAGCCTTGTTGCTGTTGAGTCAGATATCCTTTGCTGCACGCCATAAGCAAAAGGTGGCTGTCACTCGCGAGGACATGAAGCGCGTCTATGACGAAGTACGCACACCTTATAAATATGGTATGGTGGTGGCTCCCGCCGATAATGGTCATAAGATTGACTGTCCTACGGTGTTCCGCGAAGGCAATCGTTGGCTGATGACCTATGTGGTGTATAATGGTAAAGGCGGACTTGATGGACGTGGCTATGAGACATGGCTGGCATCGAGCGACGACCTCTTACACTGGCAAGTGGAAGGTCGATTGCTGAGTTATCGCGATGCCGGATGGGACATGAATCAGCGTGGTGGATTCCCTGCACTTATAGACTGGACATGGAATGGCAGTTACCGCATAAACACCTATAAGGGCCATCACTGGATGACCTATATTGGCGGTCACGGCACTGGTTATGAAGCAGTACGCGAACCTTTACATATTGGATTGGCATGGACTGCAGGCGATGTCAGCAAAGCCCACGAATGGGAGTCGCTGTCGCGCCCGGTGATGTCCATCAACGATAAGGATGCGCAATGGTGGGAGAAGTTGGTACAATATAAAAGTACGGTATATGACGACCCCAAGCGCACGCTGGGCAAGCGTTTTGTGATGTTCTACAATGCCGGCGGCATCAATCCATCCAACCAACTGAAAGCTGAGCGCATCGGTATAGCCCTTAGCAACGACATGAAACACTGGCAGCGCTACAAGGGCAATCCCGTTTATAGCCATGAAGCACCCGGCATTATCACGGGCGATGCACAGATTGTGAAGATGGGCAACCTTTTTGTCATGTTCTATTTCTCTGCTTACAATCCGTCTCGTCGCTACAGTGCCTACAATACCTTTGCCGTCAGTCGCGACCTTATCCATTGGACTGACTGGGACGGTGAAGACTTGATAATCCCCTCAAAGCCCTACGACAACCTGTTTGCGCATAAGAGTTATGTGGTGAAACATGATGGTGTAGTCTATCATTTCTACTGTGCTGTCAACAACGACCAGCAGCGTGGCATTGCTGTGGCTACCAGTCGGCCGATGGGACGGTCTTCTGTCCACTTTCCAAAAGCCGAGAGGAAAGGTTGCCGCCAAGTGACCAACCTCAACGAAGGATGGCAGGCACGCCTGTCGGGTAAGGGCAAGAAGGAGGCTATAAAAGTCAATCTGCCCCACAATTTCGATGACTATTACGGCTACCGACAGTTGCGCCATGGCAATCTGCACGGCAATGCCGACTATACCAAAACCATCGAATGTAAGAAACAAGCAGGTCGCCGCTACTTCCTTCAGTTGGAAGGCGTGGGCACCTATGCCACAGTCAGCATCAATGGTCATGCATATCCGCGAGAACTGGTAGGCCGTACGGTCTATACGCTCGATGTGACCGATCGTTTGAAAACGGGCACCAACCAATTGTCCATCCATGTGGAGCACCCATCTATGCAGACCGAGTCACCCTGGGTTTGTGGTGGTTGCTCGTCGGAATGGGGCTTCTCTGAGGGCAGTCAACCATTGGGCATCTTCCGCCCCGTATCGCTCATCGAGACCGACGAGGTGCGTATCGAACCGTTTGGTGTACACATTTGGAACAACAATACCTGTGATTCGGTATATATCGAAACCGAGGTGAAGAACTACGGCAGTTTGCCAGCCACCTTCGAACTCGTCAATAAGTTCACGTTAGCCAGTGGCAAGCAACTTTTCCGACAGAGCGATACCTTGACTTTGCAGCCCGGCGAGACCCGCATGATAGCCCGTGCTGAGGCTGTAGCAGATGCACATCGATGGAGTTTGACAGATCCTTATCTCTACACCTTGGCATCTATGATCAAGCGGCAAGGCAAAACTACCGATGAGGTACGCACGCCTTTCGGCATAAGAAGCATATCTTGGCCCGTACTGCGCCATGATAACGATCCCCGATTCTATCTCAACGGTCAGCCAACCTTTATCAATGGCACCTGTGAATACGAACATCTTTTAGGTCAGAGCCATGCGTTCTCCAACGAACAGATACGCTCACGCATGAAAATGATACGCCACGCCGGATACAATGCCTTGCGCGAAGCCCATCAGCCCCATAATTTGCTTTATCAGCAACTTGCCGACGAACAGGGAATGCTCTTCTGGAGTCAGTTCTCAGCCCATATCTGGTACGACACACCGGCATTCCGACAGAACTTCAAACGCTTATTGGTGAGATGGATAAAAGAGCGTCGCAACTCGCCGAGCGTAATCCTTTGGGGACTGCAAAACGAAAGTGTGTTGCCCAAAGACTTTGCCGAAGAGTGTTCTGCCATTATCCGTTCACTCGACCCCACCTGTCATGACCAGCGTGCCATTACCACTTGCAATGGCGGTGAAGGTACCGATTGGAATGTGGTACAGAACTGGAGCGGCACCTATGGCGGTTCTGCCGACAACTATCATCAGGAGTTGTGTCGTCCCGACCAGTTGCTCAATGGTGAATACGGTGCTTGGCGCACCCTTGATCTGCATGGCGAAGCAAAATACAGTGAGGAAAAGAGCACCCAACTGCTTACTACCAAGATGCGCTTAGCCGAGCAGGTTGCCGACAGCGTCTGCGGTCATTTCCAGTGGATCTTCGTTTCTCACGACAATCCCGGACGCGTGCAACCCGATGGTGCCTACCGCCGTATCGACCGTGTGGGCCCCATCAACTACAAAGGCCTGCTCACCATCTGGGAAGAACCATCGCTCGCCTATACCATCATAGCCCAAAGAGGAAAGAGCAACACCCCGTCGCTCCGACTCACAGCCGCCGACCATCAGACCGATTGCCTGCGTGCTGCCGAGGGCTACCACTATCTCTATCGCATCAACTGCGGTGGCGATTGCATGACTGATGAATATGGACAGCAATGGCACGCCGATGATCAGCGCTATTGGCACTCGTGGGCACAGGACTTTAAAAACATCGATCCGCGTCAAGCCAGCCAACGCCACATCACCGATAGCATACGCGGAACACAGTCAGCAAGCCTCTTCCAGTATTTCCGCTTCGGTCGTCACCGTCTTTGGTACGATTTCCCTGTTGCCGATGGCGATTATCGAGTAGAGCTATACTTCGCAGAACCATGGCATGGAAAGGATGGGGGAGAAGGCGATGACTATGAGGGATTGCGCATCTTTGATGTAGCAGTCAACGATTCGGTTGTTATCGACGATCTAGACCTGTGGGCAGAGGCAGGCTATTGTGCCGCCACCAAACGTGTGGCGAATGTTCATGTGGAGGGCGGTCATCTGCGCATTTCATTCCCAGAGGTTAAAGCCGGACAGGCTGTTATCAGTGGCATTGCCATCGCTTCACTGCAGCCAGTGGTTGAACCTCCCCACGATTGTCGTCCGACATGGCAAGCGCTCGATACCGACACCATAGCTCGACTGCCCCAAGACCTCTTGCCCAAGGACACAGAGACTCGTCCTGCCGTGGCTTACAAACCGTTGACAACCCCTGCCGAAGGTCAGGTTGCCGCCACGCAGTTTGTCATTCAACCGGGTCTCGGACAGGAATATGCGCTGCGTTTCCGCTATAAGAACACGACGGGCGCACCTGTTGTGGCACGCCTGACCATTGTTGATGCCAAGCAGATTACGCTGGTGGATCGCAAGATCACCTTCCCTGCCACGCCCAAAAAGTTTAAGATGCTCTCCACCACCACCGGAACACAGATCAATGCCGGCACCTATACCGTCACGGTAGAGTCGGCAGACGTATCGTTTCGCGAACTTGAAATACAATAAACGATGATTCGTTTCCCATACACTATACTCATGTCAACGATGAAGAATCCTATCCTGCGCCTCGTGCTGACCGCCACGTTCTGTTGTGGCATGGCGCTGCAGACCGCCACACCGATAGTGGCACAATCCGTATCATCCTTACCCACACGTGAACACCACGATTGGGAAGACCACCATGTGCTGCAGATCAACCGCGAAGCACCTCGTGCCTATTTCATACCCTTTGCCGAAAAGCCCGGCGACAGCCGTTTGTCGCTCAACGGTGCATGGCACTTCCGATGGACCAGGACCCCTCAGGAGCGCATAGCCGACTTCTATCGTACTGACTTCGATGCATCGTCATGGCAACGGTTGAACGTGCCTGCCAACTGGGAGGTTAATGGATACGGCACCCCCATCTATGTGTCGGCAGGTTTTCCCTTCCGTATCAATCCCCCTTACGTTACTGATGAGCCGAAAAAAGACTGGACCACTTATGAGGAACGTAACCCCACAGGCCAGTATAAGCGCACCTTCCAGTTGCCTGAAAAGTGGCAACAGGGTCAGACCTTCCTGCGCTTTGAAGGTGTGATGAGTGCGTTCTACGTATGGGTCAACGGCGAGCGCGTGGGCTATTCGCAGGGATCGATGGAACCCTCGGAGTTCAACGTGACCCCTTATCTGCATCGCGGTGAGAACCAAGTGGCAGTCGAGGTGTATAAATACAGCGACGGTTCCTATCTCGAAGATCAGGACTTCTGGCGCTTTGGCGGTATCCATCGCGACGTATTGCTCTACCACACTCCCGATGTGCGACTTCGCGATGTTGCCATTCGAACTTGTTGCAACAATCTTTCCGATGCCCAATGGACGTTGCAGATAGACCCGCAGTTCTCGGTCTATCGTGGCGAGGATGGCGAAGGCTACCGTTTGGCAGCCGTATTGACCGATGGCGGACAGACTGTAGGTAGCGATACTGCAGATGTGGCAACGGTGCTCGACCTCTCACACAAGGCAGTCCGCATGAACGAATGGTATCCACAGCGTGGGCATCGCAAGTTGGGACGCATGACGATGACGGTTTCCCGTCCACGATTGTGGAGTGCCGACTATCCCCATCTCTATGACCTTCACCTGGTATTGTTGCGCCCCGACGGAAGTGTGGCAGAGCAAGTGAAGGAGCGTGTGGGTTTCCGAAAGATAGAAATCAAGGGCTGCGAGATGTTTATCAACGGTCATGTGGTAAAACTGCGTGGTGTGAATCGCCACGAACACGACCCCCATACAGCTCGTGTGATGAGTGAAGAGCTGATGGTCAAAGACCTCTTGCTGATGAAGCAAGCCAACATCAATGCCGTGCGCCTGTCGCATTATCCCAATTGTCCGCGTTGGTATGAGTTGTGCGACTCTATCGGCATGTTTGTGATGGACGAGGCTGACTGTGAGAGTCACGGATTGCGAGGCACCCTGGCAAGTACTCCCGACTGGGCACCCGCCTTTCTCGACCGTTGCATCCGCATGGCGGAGCGCGATAAAAACCGTCCTTCGATTATCTTTTGGAGCTTGGGCAACGAGAGTGGCTATGGTCCCAACCATGCTGCCATGGCAGCTTGGCTCCATGAGTTCGACCCCACACGCCCCGTTCACTACGAAGGAGCGCAGGGCCATTACCCCGACCTTTACGACCCTAAGACCGTTGATGTCATCAGTCGCTTCTATCCACGGGTGCGCCAGGAATATCTCAATCCCGGCATACCTGAGGGCTCCGACCGCGAACGTGCTGAGAATGCACGGTGGGAGCGACTGCTCGATATTGCCGATGCAGGCGATACCCGCCCCATATTGACCAGCGAATACGCTCATGCGATGGGCAATGCGATGGGCAATTTTCAAGACTATTGGGACGAAATCTACAGTCATCGTCAACTGTTAGGCGGTTTTATCTGGGACTGGGTAGATCAGGGAATACTCCGTGGCGATAGTGTTTGCTATGGTGGCGACTTTGGTGATAAACCCAATCTGCACGCTTTCTGCCTCAATGGTGTGGTACGCAGTCAGCGCGAACTCACTCCGAAATACTATGAAGTGAAGAAAGTTTATGCGCCAGTATGCTTCCGTCGCGAGGGTAACACCATTCGGGCTGCCGTGCGATACAGCGAGATTCCACTCTCAGAATACCGCTTTACATATACTGTGACTGACAATGGACGACCCGCTGCACAGGGCACATTCGCCGAAAAGCTCTCGCTTGATGGCTTCGCCCGACTGATCAATCGCCATGCCGATCACGACATCCGACTCACTGTCGCCGCCCATCGCAACGGTATGGAAGTGACCCACGAACAGTTCCCACTTGCCGATCATCTCTTGGCAATGGCATCCTCCGCAAATAAGCGTCAGTCGCCCATCGTCTCGCTGGCAGACATACGCCTGCAAGCATTCCGTGCACCGACCGACAACGATAAGAGTTTTGGCAACTGGTTGGCAAAGGATTGGAAGCGACAGGGCCTTGATACCGCACAAGTGGTAGTGACTGACGGAGGCAGACGACAGGAGATACGACTGCCCGAAGGCACCATCACGATGACAGCCGAACAGCAAGACGATGAATACGAACTGACCTTCACCTGTCAGGGAACGCTGCCCGAACTGCCCCGACTGGGCATTGTCATGGCTCTGCCCGATGATTACAACCGAGTGGAATGGTACGGACTCGGACCATGGGACAACTATCCCGACCGACAGGCTGCCTGCACCATAGGCAAGTGGACTTCCACCGTGGCAGAACAATACACCCCTTATGCGCGTCCGCAGGATTCTGGTAGTCACGGATCATGTGCCTATGTGGTGTTGCGCAACGGTGCTGGCAAGACAATACGCGTTGAAGCCATAGGCGAACCCTTTGCGTTTAGTGCCTTACCCTATTCCGCACGCGAGTTGGCCACAAAAAACCACCACTACGAACTGCGTCCCGACGGTCATACCTACCTGTCTATTGATTGTGCCGTGTTAGGACTTGGCAATAGTTCGTGTGGTCCCGGTGTGCTGAAACGCTACGCCATCGACAAATCGACAACCCACCGTTTGCGCTTCCGCATATGGTAACCATAAGACAACATTTCCCTTTATCAAACAGTCAAAGACGTCAGTTGCAGTCTGAAACAATATCGCTTCCACCTTGCAACTGACGTTTTCTCGTTGTGTTCGTGACGTTCCCTCTATGTGCATGTGATGTTCATAGCAAAGCAAATTCAATGAATTTCCTCAGCAATTTCAATGAATTTGCTGACCAATTTCAATGAATTTGCTGAGAAAAGTGGCTTCTGTGATGCCGCAAAGTATTGTTTACCAGTAAATTATGTAAGTTTGAAAAGATTGCTGAAAACGATGCTTTTAGTCTGTAGAGCATCAATATAATAATAATAATGAACGTGCGTGCGCGTGCGTAGCATGTTGCATTTCACTTCTTCTATGATACCCAACATAATACGTGGACGGTTGTCTTCATTCTTGAGTGAACAGTGTCTGAATCATGTAATCCACTTTTTTTTTTGAAAAAAGATAGTAGAATGTTTGGTTATATGCATGGAATTGTATAATTTTGCACCACATTCGTATAAATATACTTAGCACTATGAAAGTCAAAAACGACCGTTTAGAGGCCCTCCGCATGATAATTTCCAGTCAGGAACTCGGTAGTCAGGAAGAATTGCTGACCGCCTTAAAGCAAGAAGGCTTCACGCTGACACAGGCAACTCTGAGTAGAGACTTGAAACAACTGAAGGTGGCAAAAGCCGCTTCCATGCGCGGCAACTATGTCTATGTGTTGCCCAACGACACCATGTACAAGCGCGTCAGCACTCCGCACAGCGTGCGCGAGATGTTGCAGGTGCCTGGTTTTTTGAGCATCAACTTCTCAGGTAACATTGGTGTGATCAAGACCCGTCCGGGCTACGCCAGCAGTATAGCCTATAATATCGATAACAGCAATATTGACGACATCCTCGGAACGATAGCCGGCGACGATACCATTCTGATTGTTATCAAGCAGGGCGTGCATACACAGCAGGTGATTGACGCGCTGAGCGAAGTAGTGCCTAACATGAAATGACGAAAGATTAATACAGACCGAAATAGTCAGTTGAACGAAATAGATGGAACAGACAGACAATAAGGAAATAGAAGTGATTGTGGCAGGTCCGGAGCATGAGGTATATGTAGATACCATCCTGCAGACCATCGCCGATGCTGCAAAGGTGCGCGGCACCGGTATTGCAAAGCGTACACACGAATATCTTGCCACGAAGATGAAAGAGGCAAAGGCTGTAATAGCCTTGTCAAACGGACGTTTTGCAGGATTCAGCTACATTGAGACATGGGGAAACAAAACTTATGTGACAACCTCAGGACTCATCGTACACCCTGATTTCAGAGGCCTCGGAGTGGCAAAACGCATCAAAGACCTCACCTTCTCGCTCGCAAGAGTGCGCTGGCCACATGCTAAGATATTCTCGCTCACCAGCGGAGCTGCCGTTATGGCGATGAACACACACTTGGGCTACCAGCCCGTGACCTTTGCCGACCTCACCGACGATGAATCGTTTTGGCGCGGTTGCGAGGGTTGTGTCAATGTAGATGTGCTTCACCGCACCGGACGAAAATACTGCATCTGCACCGCCATGCTATACGATCCCGAAGAACACCTGCCCGTGAAAATCCCTGAGGCAGTGCTCGAACGTATTAAAGCAATGGACGGAGTAAAATAGGAAACAACGTCCTCAGCCCTTCCTACCGACAACGCCAAGCGCCACAAACCCTAAGGAAAGGGCAGGGGAGAAACATGGAAATAAAAACAAAAAAACGAAGAAAGATATGGCAAACAAGAAAGTAGTAGTAGCTTTTTCAGGAGGTCTTGACACCTCTTACACCGTGATGAAACTGGCACAAGACGGTTGGGACGTCTATGCCGCATGTGCCAATACTGGCGGTTTCAGCCCAGAACAGTTGAAAACCAACGAAGAAAACGCCTTCAAACTGGGTGCTAAAGCCTACGCAACACTCGATGTGACACATGAATACTATGAGAAATCGCTCAAGTATATGATATTCGGAAACGTGCTCCGCAACAACTGCTACCCCATTTCGGTTAGTTCTGAGCGCATCTTCCAAGCCATTGCCATTGCACGCTATGCCAAGGAGATAGGTGCTGACGCCATTGCCCACGGTTCTACAGGTGCTGGAAACGACCAGATCAGATTTGACATGACTTTCCTCGTGATGGCTCCCGGAGTGGAAATCATCACCCTGACACGCGATAAGAAACTGACCCGTAAGGAGGAAGTTGACTTCCTCAACGAACATGGATTCTTTGCAGACTTCACCAAACTGAAGTACTCTTATAACGTAGGAATATGGGGTACCAGTATTTGCGGTGGCGAACTCCTCGATCCAACACAGGGATTGCCCGAAGAAGCATATCTCAAACACGTCACAGCAAAGGATGCTGAGGCTACGCTGAAAATCACTTTCGACAAGGGTGAAATCGTTGCTGTCAACGACGAGAAGTTTGACGACAAAGTGAAAGCCATTCAGAAAATTGAAGAAATAGGTGCAAGCTACGCCATCGGACGCGACGCCAACGTGGGAGACACCATCATCGGTATCAAGGGAAGAGTAGGTTTTGAGGCTGCTGCACCTAAACTCATCATCGAAGCACACAGACTGCTGGAGAAATCAACACTCTCTAAATGGCAGCAATACTGGAAAGACCAAGTTGCCAACTGGTATGGCATGTTCCTCCACGAGAGTCAGTATCTCGAACCCGTCATGCCTGATATGGAAGCCATGCTTACTTCAAGTCAGCGCAATGTGACCGGAACAGCTATTCTGAAACTGCGTCCTTACGGTTTTGAGACTATCGGCGTAGATTCTGACAACGACCTCACCAAGTCGAAACTCGGCGAATATGGAGAGACACAAAACGGATGGACTGCCGACGAAGCCAAGGGCTTTATCAAGGTGCTCTCTACACCACTTCGCGTCTATTACGGTACTCATCCCGATGAGCGCAAATAATCACAGCATAACAATACAATAGATTCTAACAGCAAGGATATGGAACGAAAACTCACTTTGTCGCCCGACAAAAAGATTGCGGGCGTATGTGCAGGAATTGCCGAATACTTCGATTTCGACCCAACACTCGTAAGATTGGCATGGCTGGCGGCTACTGTCTTCACTTGTTTTAGTGGGGTGATATTCTATATCATCTGCTGGATCGTTATACCAGACAGACAATTATGATTAAGATAGGAATACTTGGCGCAGCAGGTTACACGGGTGGAGAACTCATCCGTGTGCTGCTCAATCACCCTGAGGCAAACATCGTGTTCGCCAATTCAGAAAGCAATGCAGGCAACCTTGTAAGTGATGTTCATGAAGGACTCATAGGCGATACCGAACTGAAGTTTACCGACCAGATGCCGTTCGACGAGGTTGACGTGGTGTTCTTCTGCTTCGGTCACGGAAAGAGCGAGGCGTTCCTCAAGGAACATACCATACCCGCCAACGTGAAAATCATCGACCTGGCACAGGATTTCCGCATCAAAGGCAGTCACGACTACGTATATGGATTGCCCGAAATCAACCACGACGAGATTGCCACCGCACAACATTTGGCTAATCCGGGATGCTTTGCCACAGCTATTCAATTGGCACTTCTTCCTGCTGCCTATCTCAATCTGCTGAAAGAAGATGTGAGCGTCAATGCCATCACGGGCAGTACTGGAGCCGGACAGAAACCCGGAGCCACCACCCATTTCTCATGGCGTGCCGACAACCTCAGCATCTACAAACCTTTCCAACATCAGCATATTGCCGAAATCAGACAGTCGCTGAAACAGGTGCAGGGCTATCTTGATGCCGATATAGACTTTATCCCCTACCGCGGAAACTTTGCCAGAGGCATCTTCTGCACCGCTGTGGTGCGTACACCAGCTCCGCTGGAGGATGTGAAAGAAGCGTATAAAGACTTCTACCGCCATGCGGCTTTCACGCATGTCAGCGACAATCCCATCGACCTCAAACAGGTGGTCAATACCAACAAGGCACTGGTTCATGTGGAGAAATATGGCAACAAACTCCTCATCACCTCTGCCATCGACAATCTTCTGAAGGGTGCTGTGGGACAAGCGGTGCAGAATATGAACATCATGTTTGGTATCGATGAACACGCAGGCTTGAGACTTAAACCCTCTGCCTTCTAACAATAAAATAAATAAAACATATATGAAGCTCTTTGATGTCTATCCATTGTTCGATGTAAATATCGTCAAAGGTAAAGGATGCCACGTTTGGGACGATAAAGGACAAGAGTATCTTGACCTCTACGGAGGCCATGCGGTCATCTCTATCGGCCATTCACATCCACACTATATCAATAAGGTAAACGAACAACTGAACAAACTGGGATTCTATTCCAATTCGGTAATCAATAAACTGCAAGTGGAATTGGCAGAAAGACTCGGTCGCATTTCGGGCTACGACGACTATCAGTTGTTCCTGATCAATTCGGGTGCTGAGGCTAACGAAAATGCCTTGAAACTCGCATCATTCACCAATGGACGCACAAGAGTGCTTTCGGCTGAGAAAGCATTCCATGGACGTACATCGCTCGCAGTAGAGGTTACTAACAATCCGAAGATTATTGCGCCCATCAACAATAACGGTCACGTGACCTATCTGCCACTCAACGACCTCGCAGCATGGGAACACGAACTCGCTAAGGGAGATGTCTGCGCTGTCATTCTTGAGTGCATACAAGGTGTGGGAGGCATCAAACTCGCCACTGCCGAATTTGCGCAAGGACTGCAGAAACTCTGTAAAGCGCACGGCACCATACTCATCTGCGATGAAATACAATGTGGATACGGAAGAAGCGGTAAGTTCTTTGCACACCAGTGGTTGGGCATCAGACCCGACATCATCACCGTGGCAAAGGGCATTGCCAACGGATTCCCGATGGGTGGCGTACTGATTTCGCCAGAGTTTAAACCCGTATATGGACAACTCGGAACCACTTTCGGAGGTAACCATCTGGCTTGCGCAGCAGCACTCGCCGTACTTGATGTGTTTGAAGAGGAGCATCTTGTCGAGAATGCCAACGAGGTGGGAGAGTATCTCATCGGTCGTCTTCGAGCAATCAACAACCCACATATCCTCGATGTGCGCGGTAGAGGAATGATGATTGGCGTAGATCTCGATGTGCCACATAAGGATGTCAGACAACCGCTCATCTATCAAGAACACTGCTTCACAGGTTGTGCAGGAACCAACGTACTGCGTCTCTTGCCACCACTCTGCCTCACCAAAGCAGAAGCAGACCTGTTTATCGATAAACTCAATAAAGTTTTCGCAGCATTATGAAAATTACCATGATAGGTGCTGGAGCCATGGGGGGCGCCACCGTAGAAGGATTGCTTAAGGCTAAATCCTTCAAGCAGGAAGAGATTACAGTGGCCGACCCAACGGCTGAAGTATTGGAGAAATTCAAGGCAATGGGAGTCAATACCACGACAAACAATGCTGACGCAGCCAAAACGGCTGATATCGTTTGCGTGTGTGTGAAACCTTGGCTCGTTGATACTGTATTGGCTGGTATCAGAGCAAGCATACGTCCAAAAGACCAACTCCTGGTGGTTATTGCAGCAGGAGTAACGCCGGAACGGGTGCGTGAGGCACTGCCCGAAACACCGCCATTCTTCCTCGTAATCCCCAATATCGCCATTGCCCAATTGGCATCAATGACCTTCATGGTGCCCGTAGGGGCTGACGATGCACAGACCGCAACCGTCAAAGGAATATTCGATGAGATGGGTAGTACACTCATCACTGACTTTCAACATCTGGCAGCTGGAACTACGCTTGCCTCTTGTGGCATTGCTTATGCCATGCGTTACATCCGCGCTGCTTCTGAAGGCGGCGTGGAACTTGGTTTTAAAGCGGATGTTGCTAAAGACATCGTGATGCAGACTGTTTTGGGTGCTGTCAAACTGCTGCAAGCAAGCGGAATGCATCCCGAACAGGCCATCGACTTGGTGACTACACCGGGTGGAGTGACCATCAAGGGACTCAACGAGATGGAACATGCTGGCTTTACCTCTGCTGTCATCCGCGGACTGAAAGCCGGACTGAAATAGTGAAACCGTCTGACAAGATTGTAATACGCTAAAAGTAAATAATAACACGATTATACACAAAAACAATGGACGAACAATTAAAACAAATCGGTGAACGACTCAGAGGATTGCGCGACGTGCTCGATCTTACGGCTGAGGAAGTGGCTGAAACCTGCGGCATCGATGTGGATGTATATGAAAAGATAGAACGCGGTGAGGTGGATATTACCATCTCTAAACTCATGAAGATTGCACGAAAATATGGTGTGTCGGCGGAAGAACTGATGTTTGCTGAGGCACCACGCATGAAATCATATTTCGTAGTGAGAAAAGGACAGGGCATGAGCGTGGAGCGCACAAAGGCCTATAAATACCAAAGTCTGGTCAGTGGATTTGTTAACCACGATGCGGAGGTGTTTATCGTGACCGTAGAACCCAAGCCTGAAGCACACAAAATCTATAAGAATACTCACCTCGGACAGGAGTTTAACCTCGTACTCGAAGGGTCAATGGATCTCTTCATCGGCGATAAAACCATACGCCTGGAAGAGGGAGACAGCATTTATTTCGATTCAGGAAAACCTCACGGCATGCTCGCTGTAGGCAACAAAGCAGTAAAATTCCTCGCCTTCGTGGTTGAGAAATAAGGAGGCTACAAACAACACACTGGGGACTTACAACACACGAAGTGCTTGGAGTTTCCCTTTACGCAGTAAAAACACAACAAACATGATTGAAAGATTTTTAAAGCAGACACACTTCGAGTCTGTGGAAGACTATAACAAACATCTGGAATTTATCATTCCCGAAAACTTCAACTTCGCCTACGATGTGATGGATGTGTGGGCGGAAGAGGCTCCTGAAAAACTCGCCATCCTCTGGACTAACGACCAAGGAGACGAGATTCGCACAACATACGGAGAACTCAAAGAGCAGACTGACCAGGCGGCTTCATACCTATTGACATTGGGCATCGGGAAGAATGATCCTGTCATGCTGATACTGAAGAGACGCTATGAATGGTGGGTCATCATGCTTGCTTTGCATAAGATTGGAGCCATCGTTATTCCGGCTACTCACATGCTGACCAAGCACGATATCGTTTATCGCAATACGCGTGCAAGTGTCAAGGCGATTATCTGTGTGGATGATGCCTATGTGACCGAACAGATTAAATTGGCAATGCCGGAGAGTCCTACCGTTAAGCTACTCATCACAGTTACTGACCATGGTAAACCCATTCCTGAAGGTTTCCGCGACTGGCAGTCGGAATGGAAAAAGGCACCACACTTCGTGCGTCCTGCTTTCGTCAATACCAACGAGGACACGATGCTGATGTATTTCACCAGTGGTACAAGTGGTGAACCGAAGATGGTGGCACACGACTATCTCTATGCAATGGGACATCTTACAACGGGTGTGTTCTGGCATAATCTGCACGAAAACTCACTCCATCTGACTGTTGCTGATACGGGATGGGGTAAGGCGGTATGGGGCAAATTCTACGGACAGTGGTTTGCCGGAGCTACCGTGTTTGTGTTCGATCATGAGAAATTCAATGCTGATACGCTGCTCAGACAAATAGAGAAATACCACGTCACTTCGTTCTGTGCGCCTCCTACCATCTATCGCTTCATGATTCGTGAAGACCTCTCTAAATACGATCTCTCATCGCTGGAGTACTGCACCACGGCTGGTGAAGCGCTCAATCCGGCAGTATTCGATAAGTTTAAAGAAAAAACTGGTATTCAGATGATGGAGGGATTCGGACAGACTGAAACGACTATGACACTGGGAACCATGCCTTGGATGACTCCGAAACCGGGTTCTATGGGAATGCCTAACGCACAGTATGACATCGACCTGATTAAACCTGACGGTACGCCGTGTGAGGATGGTGAGAAGGGAGAGATTGTCGTACGTGTGGGAGACCGCAAACCTATCGGTCTTTTCAAAGAATACTACCGCGACCCGGAACTGACTCGCGAAGCATGGCACGATGGTGTTTATCACACGGGCGACATGGCGTGGCGCGATGAAGATGGCTACTATTGGTTTGAAGGACGTATTGACGACGTGATCAAGTCGAGTGGTTACCGCATCGGTCCGTTTGAGGTGGAGTCGGCACTGATGACTCACCCTGCTGTTGTGGAATGTGCCATTACGGGTGTTCCTGACGATATCCGTGGTATGGTGGTTAAGGCTACAGTCGTATTAGGAAAGGAATGGAAGGACAAAGCGGGCGATGAGCTCGTCAAAGAACTGCAACAGCATGTGAAGAAGGAAACTGCTCCGTATAAGTATCCGCGTATCGTTGAGTTCGTTGATGAGTTGCCTAAGACCATCAGCGGAAAGATTCGCCGCGTGGAAATACGTAAGAAAGACTCGGAACAAAAGGGATAAATCCGTTGAACACCTTATAGAAATGAAAAGAATTGTAGTGAAGGTGGGTAGCAACGTGCTGACCCGTAAGGATGGTAAACTCGATGTCACGCGTATGTCGGCATTAGTCGATCAGATTGCATGGCTACGACAAAACGACCATGAGGTTATTCTCGTGTCGTCGGGTGCTATGGCGAGTGGACGCGGAGAAATCAAGGTGGATCATCTGCTCGACTCTGTAGAACAGCGACAACTGTTTTCTGCTGTGGGACAGGTCAAACTCGTCGGACTCTATTACGACCTCTTTCGGGAATTTGATATCCATATCGGACAGGTGCTGACCATGAAGGAAAACTTTGAACCGGGAGAACAATACCAAAACCAGCAGGCATGTATGAAGGTGATGCTCGAAAACGATGTGTTGCCTATCGTCAATGAGAACGACACGGTGAGCGTCACCGAACTGATGTTTACCGATAACGATGAACTGTCGGGACTCATCGCGCAGATGATGAATGCGGAGACGCTGATCCTGCTCTCTAATATCGATGGTATCTTCACTACTCATCCCGAAGACCCTGCCGCCCAACTCATACGTGAAGTGGCGCCGGGACGGGACCTCTCTGAATATATTCAACCTGAAAAGAGTGCATTCGGTCGTGGAGGAATGCACTCGAAATACACCACGGCAACGAAAGTGTCGCAAGCGGGTATCAGGGTGATTATTGCCAATGGTGAGCGCGATAATATCCTCGTTGACTTGGTCAACAACAAGGAGGAAGTGCCACACACGGAGTTCGTACCACTGGTGAAAGCATAACAATCTGTTGTTTGAAGAAAACTATGGAAAAACTGTTTCAAGATGTAAAGAGGGCCAGCAAAACACTATCGGCTCTGACTGATGAGCAACGCAACTCCATCCTATTGGATGTGGCGGAGGCTATCGTGGCGCAGCAGGATACGCTGTTGGCGGCTAATGCTAAGGACTTGGAGCGCATGGATGTGAAGAATCCGCTCTACGACCGACTCCAACTGACGCCACAACGACTGGAAGGTATTGCGGCTGATATGCGCAACGTGACGAAACTGCCGTCGCCTCTGGGGCATAACAGTCATCAGCGAACGCTCCCCAATGGGTTGAGACTTCATCGCGTGACTGTGCCTTTCGGAGTGATTGGCATCATCTATGAGGCGCGGCCCAATGTGACGTTTGATGTCTTTGCCCTTTGTTTCAAGAGTGGCAATGCCTGCGTTCTCAAGGGTGGACGCGATGCTGACGACTCCAACCGTGCTGCCGTTGCACTCATCCATGAGGTGTTGAAGCGTCACAATATCGATGAAAATACCGTATCGCTGCTGCCTGCCACTCATGAGGCTACTGCCGAAATGCTTAATGCCGTGGGATATATTGATCTCTGCATTCCACGAGGCGGAAGAAAACTCATCGATTTCGTGCGCGATAATGCTCGTATTCCTGTCATTGAGACGGGGGCTGGCGTGGTCAATACCTATTTCGATAAAGGTGGTGACTTGCAGAAAGGACAGGCTATCATCCTTAATGCTAAGACGCGACGGGTATCGGTTTGCAATGCGCTCGACTGCCTGATCATCCATCAGGAACGACTTGCTGACCTCCCACAACTGGTGGCTCCGATGGCGGAGAAACAAGTGACTCTCATTGCAGATAGTATGGCTTACAACCAACTCAAAGGGCATTATCCCGATACGCTCCTGATGCCTGCCACCGACGATTCCTTTGGTACGGAGTTTATGGACTATAAACTCGCTATTCGCACCGTAGCATCTATTGATGAGGCACTTGCTCATATCGACCTGTATGGCTCTGGACACAGCGAGTCTATCATTACCGAGGATGAGGCTGCCGCACGGCTCTTTCAACAAAAGGTGGATGCTGCTTGCGTCTATTGGAACGCACCAACCTCGTTTACTGATGGGGCACAGTTCGGATTGGGTGCTGAGATTGGAATCTCTACGCAGAAACTCGGACCGCGTGGACCTATGGGACTCGATGAGATTTGCACCTATAAATGGATTATAGAGGGTGAGGGACAGACTCGAAACTAAGACATTTCTTTTTATCATCAATTATCATAACCTGTATGAAAAGTTTTATCAACGTACAAGATATCGGTCCGCTGGAGAAAGCACTGGCCGAGGCTAAAGAGATTAAGAACGATCGTTTCAAATATCAGCATCTGGGCAAGAACAAGACACTGCTGATGATTTTCTTCAATAATTCACTGCGCACGCGTCTTTCTACGCAGAAAGCTGCTATGAACCTGGGCATGAATGTCATCGTGCTCGATGTCAATGCGGGTGCATGGAAACTTGAAACAGAGCGTGGAGTCATCATGGATGGCGATAAGAGTGAACACTTGTTGGAGGCTATTCCGGTGATGGGGTGCTATTGCGACCTTATCGGTGTGCGCTCATTTGCTGGATTGTCTGACCGCGACTACGACTATGCTGAGACGGTTCTCAACCAGTTTATCAAGTATAGCGGAAAACCGGTCTTCGCCATGGAAACGGCTACCGTGCATCCCCTGCAGGCTTTCGCAGACCTCATCACTATTGAGGAGTATAAGAAGAAGCAACGGCCTAAGGTGGTTCTCACATGGGCACCTCACTGCCGTGCATTGCCGCAGGCTGTGCCTAACTCATTTGCGGAGTGGATGAATGCTGCCGATGTGGATTTCGTGGTGACTCATCCTGAGGGCTATGAACTCGATCCGAAGTTTGTAGGTAATGCTCGCGTGGAGTACGACCAGCGTAAAGCGTTCGAAGGTGCGGACTTTATCTATGCTAAAAACTGGAGTAATCCGGGCGTGACCAATCCTGCTGACTATGGTAAGATTACATCGAAGGATATGAGTTGGACGGTCGATGAACAGCACATGGCGTGGACCGACCATGCTAAGTTCATGCACTGCCTACCTGTGCGCCGTGGTCTTATTGTTACTGACAATGTTATTGAGAGTCCGGATAGCATCGTTATTCCTGAAGCTGCCAACAGAGAAATTTCATGTTCGGTTGTGATTAAACGTATGTTAGAAAGCATGTGATTCTAACACCTTATTATAATTAATGCAGCGAGGCGGATCCATCATGAATCCGCCTCGTATTGCTAATATCGTTCTCTATAGCCTCCGTTTTTTGCGTATTTCAGCAAAGCCCTTATCTTATCGTCAAGACCTTGCTTACCACGCCATCTGTAGTGTTCATCTGCAGCACTACGGTGTCGAGAGGTGTTGTTTCGGGCAACAGGATGCTCACGTAGCTCCGGTCTGTATAGTATTGTGGAATATTGTTCTGATCGTGCAACAGTCTGTAGTGCACGGTGTTGCGTCCGTTTGAATGACAGATCAGCGTATCTTGTGCAAGGGCAATCTTATGGAGTGCTGAATTAGAATCAGAGACTCCCGACTTCAGCAGCAATGCCATGTTCACATAGCGGTGGTTGTCTGACACCCACACACTCTCGTAACCCACAGGGTCATCTGCCATATTCTGCAGTTTCCTATGCTCTTTCGCACGGAGGGTGGGTACACCTCCCAATGCCCTGCATTTGGCAACTCCGTTGCCCAAATCATCGAAATATACGATGGCACGGTATGTGGAATCAGCTTTTGAAGCCCATGTAGCGAGGACAGGAGTTTCAAACATATAGTGCTGACCCTTGTCGGTCACGAAGTCGAGGGCTTTCTTTTCTTCTCCGATACTTACATCAACCAGTTCGGCTTGCATATCGGAATAAGGGCCGTCGCCCTTGTCGTAAGCATCGTTGGTGCATCCGGAGAGTAGGGCTCCCAGGCAACAGGCAACGGCTACTGCGGTGTGTCGTGGCTTCCACGACAGGAGGTGTGATTCTTGTTTCATTATTGTAGGTGTTTCTTTATCCAGACCATCTGTCCGTATTCCGTAGCATCGCTCGTCCAATGTTCGTTGATGGGGGTGATGAGCGACTCTTTTTCGCAGTTCAGCGTATTCCATACTGCATAACTGGTGGTTGGCGGACATGTATTATCATTATATCCCCATGTCATATAGGTGGTGGCTTTCACCTTACGGGCGAAGTTCACCACATCGTAATACGCCATGGTAGAGATATTGGAAGGGGTGTAGAGTCCTGTCATGCGATTGAAGTGGGGATAACCGCCGGTGCGTCCCTTCTCCGTATAGCCTGCCATATCGCTGAGCGCAGGATGGTTCACCACACAGAGGTTCACGCGTTTGTCGAGACCTGCTGCCACGAGGGCGAGGGCTCCGCCCTGACTGCCGCCTTGTACCGCAACATTCCGTCCATCCCATTCGGGTAGTGAGGTGAGCAGGTCAATGCAGCGCACCAAGGCGAGATAGACGTGCTTCATATAGTATCGGTCGCGGTTGTCTATACCGTTTTCCAAATATCCTGTCGCGTCGCTGTTGAAGGCGCGGCTGATGTCATCGAAAGTCTCCTTGGGCAGTCGGGGATCCAGTCCGTGAATTTCTATCTCCAGTCGGATGAAACCGTTCTCTGCGTAGTATTTATGTCGCAATGGCTCCTTGATGGTCTTGATGCCGGCTCCCGGAGGACAGAGCACTACGGGATGCTTGCCTGGCTGCGCGTTTTTGGGGTAGAAGAGGTAGCCATAGACGCATTGTTTGCGACGGCTCACGGGAATTTTCACCAAATAGCAATCCACCTTATCGGTGCAGTATTCCTCGGCAATCTCCTTGGTGTAGCTGAGCGGAATCTTTGCCAGTTCGTCGAGGTTGCCTTGCCAGAAGGTGTTGAAGTCTTTGGGCTCTTGTGTGAAGGGTTGTATCTTCTCAGGTGAGAATCCTACCTTCACATGGTGGGTGTAGCTTTGTCCATCCAGTTTCATGGTCAGCACGACATCACGGAATCCTGGCGTTTTCTTCGTTCCGATATTGATCTTGGCACGTCCGTTCTTCAGCGTGACGGTGCCTTTTGTATCTGTTCCCAACAGGTCGTTGCCCACGGTATAGGTCACCTCGCCGTTTCGAGGTATTCCGTATTTATAGAATTGTATTTCTATGTTTGCCTTCTCGCCGGTCTTGTACAACCAGTCGGCATGGTCGGGCACGGTTACCCATAGGTAGTCGCTGCGGTACGGATAGTTTTCTGCTCCAGCCATCAGTGTGACAACCGCCATTAGGGCGATCATCATCATTCGTTTCATTGTCGTTTTGATGTTCATCGTTTTGTAGTTGTTTTTTGTAGTATTGTTCGTTGATAGGGTCTATTTACTCTTGATAACCATAACAAAACCGCCACGTGGCTCACAGACTATACGGCCTATTCTTTTGCTGTTGATGTGCCACGGTGACGAAGCATTCCCTGAATCGGTAAAGACGGTTGTCGTGGTTTTCTTACTACCGATAAAGTCGATGTTAAATTCCAGCGTCACCCGCTCGTTGGTTCCGTTGATTCCTGCCACATACCAGTCGCGTCCTTTCCTCCGTGCCATCACTACTTGTTCTCCGGGGTAACCTGCCAACAGGCGTGTCTCATCCCAGGTGGTGGGTAGCGAACCGATCAACTGCTTCACCTGTTTCGGTTGCGTCAGATAACTCTCAGGACGGTCTGCCCAGTGGAGCAGTCCCGATTCGAAGAGTACGGCAAGGGCGAGCTCGTGCGCATGGGTGGTGATATGAGGGTGTTGCGAGTCGGAGAAGGTACAGGGTGTATAGTCCATCGATCCCACAATACCGCGTGTGAAGGGTAGTGTGGCGTTGTGTGCTGCTGCTTTGTCCGTCAGCACAGGGCTGTTGTTGTACCATTCAGCACCATAGACAGCTTCCGTCGATAGCAGGTTGGGGTAGGTGCGTTGCCAACCGCGTGGCAGTGTTGCACCATGGAAATTCACCATCAGATGGTGGCGGGCTGCTGCCTCCAACAGGTCGATGCAGTATTGCATAGTCTCTTGTTTGTCGCCGGCAAAGAAATCTATCTTCACGCCAGCCACTCCTTGTTGTTCTAACCATGCAAATTCGCGCTCTCTGCGCTCTGGCGCATTGAGGCGGAAGTGGGGACCTGGCGCTCCGTCTTTCCCCAACCATGCAGTAGAGGAATTATACCAGATCAGCACTTTTACACCTTGCTTTTGCGCATAATCCAGTGCGTCGCCTATCGTTCCGCCGTTGCCCATCTCGTCCCATTCTGCATCTATCAGCACGTAGGGCAGGCCAAGGGCAACCGCCATGTCGATATATTGACACACAATCTTGAAGTCACGACTGCCGTGGTTGTGGGCCCAGTAGATCCACGACACACCACCCGGTTGAATCCATGCCGTGTCTTTCAGTCGGCAGGGCGCACTGACATCCGTTACGAGTGTTGAGGCTACGAGATCTTCCAGTCCGCCAATCAGGGCAAGACGCCAAGGAGAAACCCATCTTCCTGAGGTGTTCTGTCGTTGTTCGTCAGCCACCACACGATAGTCGGTTGCTTGTTTGTCGTTGTACAACGATGCAGCACTATGCCCACCGTCTATTCCTGCCTCCGTCAGCAACATCCATGTCTTTGGAGCGGCTTCCACCAAGGCAGGGAAAGCCCATCGGTGGTTGTTGTCGTTGCCAGTAGTGGCGAGTGGATAGAAATCCTCATAGGGTTCGTTCCATTTCTGCATCCAGCGCTTGGTGCCCTCATCAATCCGGAAGGTCGTATGTTCTGTTGTGACACGTGTGTGCAACAGGTTATCCATCTCATAGCGCAGGGCCACACCGTCGTTATAGAGTCTGACCACCAGTCGTTGTTGGCGTTTGACATCATCCTCAAACGTATAGACCACTTCGCGTCCGTGATTGGTGCAGATAGATTTCTTTCCCACGATCATCGCGTAGGTTTCAAACACAGGGTGTGGATCACTCGTATCCACCAGTCTCAAGTGGTGTCCAGCTCCGTCTTTCGTCTCTACTCCAAACTCTGTGATGGTTGTCACGTGATGTGTCTTACTGTTTTTATCCTGTCGGTAACTGATGTCGAAGGCTGTGATTGAATCGCCTGTTGTGATGGTGTTCCAGATGATGCAACCGTTAGGCGATGTAAAAGAGCGGTTTGTTAGCGTCGCTGCCCATCCGTTCACCGCAGCCGTTGCGATGAAAAGGAAAATGGCAATGTATCTTTTCAGAATAGTTTGATTCATAGTTTTGTGATAAGTTATCTGTTCAGCACGCAAAGGTACGCTTTTTTCACCGCAATACCAATAATTTTCCCCAAAAACACAACTTCCATCGCGTAGCGATTTCCGCAAAGCACCGCCCCGTTCATTGCACATTTCCGCAAAGCCAGCCCCTATTCTTTGTGTTTCCTCATAGCTCTTCCATCCAAAATCTCCCCGTTCTTTGCACATTTCCGCAAAGCTTCCCTCTAAAAGTGAAACTTTGAAATAGCAGCATTGGTGCGTTTCGGGTGCTTTTTCAGCCATCGGAAATGAAGAAAAAGATTTGTGCGCGCCCACACGTCCTTTATATATAATAAATAAGGAGTTTCCGTTTTGCGGCTTGACAGAAATCAATCTCTGCAAAAAAGTTTCATGCAATCTGCATTTTTTTTCTCGAAAAAGTTTGGTAGTTCAGAAATA
>NZ_NPJC01000080.1:0-3079 GCF_002251405.1 Prevotella sp. P4-98
TTCTCTTATCGTCTGCGCAGGCATTCCGTTCTCAATCATCTGACAGATAGCCAGACGTTCTTTCAATGAGCGTTTCTTATACTTCATATTCTTGTTGGTTGTGTCCAACTTTTGGGGTTCAGTTCATAAGTTGCGAAGACTTTCATCATTATCACCTACTAAAACTTCTCTCAAAGATTCGTAAGCAGCTTTGATGGCAGTCAGCATCTCTTCATCACTTTCAAAACGTTCAGGTAACCATGACGGAGTAACTCTATCACTCAAGATCATTTTATATAATGGTTTGAGCAATGGAACACGAACTGTTTTGTGCTGTTGCTTATAAAGATTTACAGCTTTATTGACTGCCCCTACAATATAGTTATAGTTGCCTATCTTTTTCTGAGTCAATGTATTATTAAAAAAGTCAATCTGAAAAAACTCAGTCAGACGCTTTCCTTCAAGAGTATCAGTAAATTCTGTCTCTATACTAGAAAAGTACTCATTTACTCCTATCCCAGAAATTGCATTAAAGGATGCTATATTATCAAGAAACATCGGCAAATTCTCATGAATAAGTCGATAAGCTATCGTACCGGATTTGGCATCGCCTGAATATAAATTTTTACGATTGTCATTAAACGCATCAAAGTAAGTGGTAAATTTGCTAAATTTGTTCACCACACTCTTCTCTTCCTCACTTACAAAAGCAGGAAGATACTCCTTAATAAGATTTTTCTTGAATAAATTAGTAAATAAAGAATTCTTTCTGAAAGCTTCAGTTATCTGATTACGCATTTTGGTCTTGATTTTGTCAAAATCCTCAGCATCTCTATTAGAGTTTTCTGCCAATGACACATATTTCTCCAAATCATCTTTTTTGATTTTAACACAGTTAAGACACTTATCGATAAAATCCTTATGATAACGATCAATAATATCCTTTACTATTTTGTAATCTTCGGCACGCTGATCATCCTGCTCAATAAGCTTTTTAGCTTCAATGAGCTCTTGCGTCTTACCCACTGGCTTTAATTCTACCCCAATAGTCTTAGTTAAAGAATACAAGCCTGTTAGTTCTTTAATTTCTTTCATATAATTCTCTTTTAAAATGTTCACTAACTAATTACTACTACGAAAAAACAAAATTGAATTTCCGATTTTCCGGTAGGAGTTATTATTATGTACCTCTCATTTTTTCCAGCAAGTTCATCCTTGCTTTATCAGCAATCTCTTTCGCCTCCTGATAGCACCCATCAATTTCTTCATAGGTGTATGCATTCCGAGCCTCAGCGATGCTTTCGGTTGCAACCTCTTCGAACATATCGAAGACAATTTGCTCATTATTTTTTTCCTTCATATCTAACACTATTAAGAATTAGTATTTCCTTGTTCGAGTATCACCCAAACACCGGTTTTATCACTTCCTTCGTGTCTTATGATACCTGCTTTTTGCATTAACGCCAAATCTCTTTCTATAGTTCTTACTGTCACCGACAATGTTTCAGACATTTGCTTAGCTGTCACCATAGGATTTGACTTAATAACAGACACCATAATAGTCTGTCGCTCTGTTAGTTTCACATCGGATGTTTCTCTTGAATTTACACCGACATTTACACCGACATTTACACCGACATCCCCGCCACGCTCTGCGATAACTTCGTCTATCGTCTTGCGCTGAATTATCGCCATCACACCACCTCCATTTTCTTCTATCGTTGGCAATGGCAAGCTGGCACGTTCAAACTCCTCGGCAATCTTCTTGAAACCACGTCCCCATGACTCCTTATATTCTATATTTTGACTTTCATTCTGCATATTCTATTCCTCCATACTTTTGATGATTGAGTTGACTCTCTTCTCCCTTCCCAATGTCTCAGGAAATGCATAGTGGCCATTACCTATTTCTCGAGGATTAGGCTCTATATGCTCGGCATACCATGCCCGTTTATACTCGGTGGTAATAATGCCGTAATCTCTGGTGGCGATGATGGAAGCGGCGAGAGATGCGCCATACAGTTCCTTGATGTCAATCATCTCCTCCAGCGTTATCTTCTCACGCTTCTTGGAACCCAACTCTTCAATAAGCTCCAATTTAGGAAGAAGAAAGAAACTGGCAAAGAGATCACAACGCTTCTCCAGCCTCAGCGGACTATCTTCTGGGAAGAGGAGAAGCAGATGGGCCAGTTCATGTACTGCCGTGAAGCGAAGTTTCTCTACGCTACTCTTTTCCGGATTGAAATCGAGAATCATCAACGGATGCTTCTTATCTGCCCAGGTGCTCATTCCGAAGACATACTCTGGAAGATTAGCAGCAAGTATCATGATACCTTTTCTTTCCAGAAGTCTCAGGATACTGGCAATGGGTCCATCACCACAATGCCATTTTTCACGAAGAAGACTGGATGCCTGGATGGCATCTTCCAGCGTTGATATCTTGGTACCTTTTAGCGGATTCTTGAACTGGGTAGGAAAACCCGCTTCTTTCTCCTTGGCTAGATACTGCTCTGCCCAAAACGAGAGTTTTGCTTCAAGGGCTTGCAACTCGTCTTCGGACAACTTACCATTGGAGGTGGTGCGAAGCATAGGCATGTCTATCTTGAGATTGGTTCCTTCGAAATATTCCTCGCTGATATTGAGGGCTTTGGCTATGGCTTGCAGGGCATCACGCTTAGGGCGCATGATGCCTTTCTCATATCGGGAGATGCTCTGCTTGGTGATGGCTCCGTTGGTCCGCTCTACGAGTTTATCCATACTGAGTCCCATCATCAGGCGAGCTTCCCGCAATCTTATAGAAAATGAGTTATTAGTCATATTTATTAGTCCTTTGATTTGTTGACAAATATAAAAAGAATATCTGAAATTGTCACTAAACAACATAGAAATTTAACATAAAAAAGCACTTGAATACAAGAAGATTTAAGAAAAAATCCGTGTCATCCATGTGAGATTAAAATTTCCGTGATTTCTGTGCGACATTAAAAAATCCGTGTTCTCCGTGTGATCCGTGGATAAAAGATTTCCGTGATTTCTGTGATTTCGACATCATCCAGACATGATATGATGCCTTCATCAAAGAGGAGTTGGACAAAAGAGG
>NZ_NPJC01000081.1:0-21898 GCF_002251405.1 Prevotella sp. P4-98
ATTGTTCTAAGGACAGAATAATCTCTTTCGATTCTTTATATATAGCCCATGTCTGATGGTATGGGAAGAGAATTCACGTATCTGTCTTCACATGCAACTAATCGCTATTTTATCCCGAATTGGGGTATTTATTATATATACTCTCCAGCGGTCATTCTAAAAGTACTACCAGTCATCATGCTTGACTCATCTGAAAACAGATAAACCAGTCCTGGCAAATAGTCGGCATATTCTGGCATTCTGCCCATAGGGAGAATACCTGCTGCCCTCTGTCTCAATTCAGCCTCGCTTTCTCCTTGTGACAGTCGCAAAGCCACTTCTCCATCTGTGGCAGTCCATCCAAGTGTGAAGTAATTGCAGCGGATATGTTCAGTCGCATATTGATGAGCGATGTGTTCCATAAGGATGCGAAGAGCGCCTTTAGAACAAGCGTATGCTGTACGGTCTTTCTGACCTCCCCAAGCATGTGCTGAACCTGTAAACACAATAGAGCCTCCTCCGTTCATACGCATATACTTGATAGCCTGTTGACAACAGAAGAAACAACCCTTGAAGTTTACACCCATTACCAAGTCATAAGTTTCTTCATCGCAAGAGTCAAGTGGTGAAACTGGAGTAACACCTGAGTACATATAGAATCCGTCAATTTTCCCAAACTTTTTATACGCCTCATCAAATAAGATTTTGCAATATTTAATCTCTCGTAAATCTACATATACGAAGTGTCCATCGCTACCATAAGTACGCATTAAGCGTATAACACGCATGGCGGCCTCTTCGTCAAGATCGCCTATCACCACTTTTGCACCTTGTCGAGCAAACTCTATAGCTGCTGCACGTCCGACACCTCGGGTACCTCCAGCTAAGACTATAACTTTATTCTCTAATCTTTTTTCCATTTCCTATATAGTATTATGAATGTACAACTTCTGTTACTTCCCTTTTGCACACTTTCGGAACAAAACCTGACGATGGTGTCAAAGCAGCCTTTACGTCAAAGCCTTTTAGCAGCATATTGTTGCCATCTTCATCATACACCTTTACCTTGTCTTGATATTCTTGTATGGCTGTCGACAGATCTTCCTTGGTATTGCAAACCAGATAAAGTCTTGTGAGGACTTGCTTCTCGTTGCCAATCCACTCCTGAGGCACTTCGTCCCCCACCCTTAGACGTTCCACATTGGCCACAACACGCTCATCATTCTCAATATTCTCAAATCCTTCAACTCTGGCAATCTTTCCCTTTTTGAGCAGAAACCAGACTGTAGCAGCATATTTACCGCTCATGTATGGATCTTCTTTATAGAGATCTACATTGTTGCCTTCGTTTCCAGTCAATGCAAAGCGTATAAGCATCTCTCGCTGATCATATCCATAAATCTTTTGGAGCAACAGATGCGGAGCCTCTCCCTGAAGACGGAAACCAGTGTCATAGACATAGAACTCACCATTTTCATAAAAACCTGAGAGCATCAAAATACCGTTCTTGATGCCAATCTCCTTGAACATACGTACGGCATTGAAATGCATGCGTCTCATATAGTCGTCCATATGTTTTGAAGGATAGGTTCCACCCAAACACACACGACTCATGCCTTTCTGTTCATCAGTGGTATAACGATCGTATATACAAGAGGCTGAGCAGTATCCATCCTTGAATGTATAGTACATACCCATGTCTTCAACGCCTTCCATGTATCGTTCTACGATGAATCGCTTGTTTGGACTTGCCGACAAAGCTTTTTCGACAGCCGCTTTCAGCTCACTCTCCTCATATACTACGGTCATTCCTACTCCGCCACCATTATCGACAGGTTTTACCATTACAGGATATTTTATCTTAGCCACATCCGATGGTTTCATTTCTGCATCCAGATAGAATTCAGGAATGCCATGTATGCCATAGCTTTCGCAAGTAGCCTTGAATACATCCTTGTATGAGAACACATCAACAATACGTTGTGTAGCATAGCAAGGCAGATTTAACGCATCGCACACCTTACAATATGACGGAACTAGGATGTCTGCCACACCAACAAGAACTCCATCCACTTGCTCCTCTCTCGCAAGAGCTATGAGCCCTGGCACATCCATACCATCAATATCGGATGCTTTCCACGCATATTTCTTGGCGTCATCAGTGTGTCGCCCGCTAGCAACTATACACTTTACCCCCATGTCATTGGCGGTACGAACTAATGCACTAGTCTCAGGGTTACCACCCAAAATAAGCAATTTCTTGCCTTCAAATTCTTTTTTCATTTTGTTCAATTTTTGAAATTTATTCTTTTTGAAAGTCTATCTATACCAGAAGAAATTCCTGATATTAGGAATAACTTCACACGTATAAAATCTATCGCAATACACAGTAGAAATATTACACTACTCACTAACAAGGCATGCAATGCCATTGGCATAAAGTAAGTTTTTGGGATAAATACATCCCATATGAAAGGATAAAAGTTCTTATTCATATGGATGAGATAGACCGCTAGTATATATGGAGCAATCTTTACAGAATATCTCATCCAAGAGTTATCAGATCTTTGCTTGTTTCTGATTGTAAGGAGAAATAATACAAGTGACAAAAAGAAGATAGGAGAATCACTTGCAAAAGCATGTAGCTGAAATCCTTCACCAAACACATAGTTTAGTTTTATCGCATCAACTGTATAAAATAGCAACGTGTATACTAGGCACAAAAGAACAGCTATTTTTCTCGCATTGACTATCAGCGGCTCATAGAAGCCATACAGTCTGATGTAACCAGCCATAAGGAAGACGAAAGACATCCACATTACAGATTGCCCACCTGCAAATTGATGACCATAAGGCACCATAAAAGAGAGGGCGAACCATATAATCAGCATAACTTGATACGATTTCTTACTAAGGTTGTTTGCCAGAAGTGCAAAGAATGGAGCCAAAAGCATAACAGCCATATAAGTACTAATGAACCAATATTGTCTGGACCATATCGGGAAGAAGCTGAATACCAATTCTTTCAGATTAATTTTCCCCCCCCTACTGTTAAAAATGCTGATACTAGATAAAGGATAACTGAATAAAACAGGGTCGCCATCCAAAGATTCATCAAGGACTTCCACCTGAAGCTAAATTTGTCTATCAAATAATACCCACTTATCATGACAAAACAATTAACCCCAATACAAGAAGTTAAATAGAGAACTTCCATAAGGAGGTAGTTCCCACCCCGAATACTGTGGAAGTATCAAACAACGCATGTGGTGAGCACTTAACTCCCCACACCACATAATGCTGTATCACAATCAAAAGCATACTAATGGTACGCAATAAATCTATTCTATAGTTTCTAGAAGTAGTCATTTGCATGTTATTATTGTCTTTCCTAGAACTGAATACTCTCACCCATTGTAAAAATCTTATATTTCTGAGCAGGTATCTGTTGAAGAATCAACTCTCGCCAAAGACCAGGATTTCCTCCATGAGAGGCGAACATCCCAAAATGGCAAGGCACTGTTAGTTTTGGCTGTAGCAATTTGGTGAGATCGACCTGTTCTTGTTCATTCAAATTACCATAAGCACCATTGATGGGGGCGATTAGCACATCCAACGGACCAGCGCTTAAGTATTCTTCCTTCCAATCTAGATGCAAACTAGTGTCGCCTACTTCAAGTATATTTTTTCCATCTACTGTAACAATGACACCTACTTCAAGAGGAGCACCCTCTCCGTGGTCACTACGAATGAACCTTATTTCGAAATCACCGACCTTATGATGGTCTCCGGGTTTGACATAAGTCACACGAGACGAGTCAAGCCCCAGCCGTCTTACATCTTCCACACAGTCGTAAGCGCAAAATAATCTTGTCTTTCCATTTGACATTAAATCTGCCATGGCATCAATGTCAAAATGGTCACGATGGAAATGGGTTGCAATGACTACATCAAGATTAAGTTCCTTAGGCTCAACTATTTGAGGCATCAAACGGTGATACCCGTCATGCCCTTCTACAGGTTCCACGCATTTTGACAGATACAGGTCTATACCTAACGTCTGTCCACTTTGGCTTTTCACTAAAAAGCCTGCCTGCCCCACGCTGAACAGATGTGTAACTCCGAGGAGTGCAAGTTTAATCGTTTCACTAAAAATCATAACTGAAGTATTTTTGAATAAGTGTTTTACTATTTTGTTCCTTACTTATGGTTAAAACCTTGTCGGCATCAACGCCATAATCTGAAATTCGCAGCTTGATGTAGTCAGACACACTTGGGTTGACTGTCGCAATCAAAATATAGTCAAAATCGTCTCTTGCGATTCTGGAAACAGGGTCAACATCCATACAGCAGCGCCTGTACTCCCAATAGTCATCATCAACCCAACCAACCACGTCACATACGTTCGCCTCTCTGAGTCGATTCATCAATTGCTGACCAAAAGTGCCAGCACTATAAACCACTACCTTTCGTCCTTCAATCTGTTTGCTAAAATAATCCACGT
This sequence comes from Prevotella sp. P4-98, assembly GCF_002251405.1. NCBI lineage: Bacteria > Pseudomonadati > Bacteroidota > Bacteroidia > Bacteroidales > Prevotellaceae > Prevotella > Prevotella sp. P4-98. Next base: position 4,484 of record NZ_NPJC01000081.1, read on the forward strand.
CACCAGAGCGCATAATGCAAATACCAAGGACATAGTCGTCTATCTGTTCTTGCAGCTTATATTTGGCATCTGTATCTTTTGCATATGCGCTCAAATACTTGTGAAGTGCTTGCAACTTTTCCGCATCCTTATCGAATGATGTTGTCAGTTTCAGCATCGAGTCCTCACGCTGTCTATAATGATAAGCTGTGATTGCGGTTAATACCACCTTATTGGCTTTCATCAATGCCGGATAGGTCACAGCTCCGTCTTCTCCAATAGATATGGCATTATCCACATTCAGCTGCGTTTCAAGTAATAGTTCTCGTTTGAATAGTTTGTTCCAAACGTATGTTGATACTCCTACTTTGAAGAAATCGCCATCCGACAGCATCCTTCTTTTCAATACCTCCAAGCTTTCACCTTCATAAAGACCAGGTTGTAGGTTGTCGGTAAAGACGGCCGTTTTCGAGAACAGGTCTCTTTGAAATCCTGCACAAGCAATGTCTGCGTAGTGTGCTGTTATATGGTTATGAAGTGACTCATAGAAACCTTCTCCCACCCAGTCATCACCATCCACATATCCAACATATTTCCCTGTTGCAATAGATATTCCCGCCTTTCTGGCACTTACCAGCCCTCCATTCTCCTTATGAATTACCTTTATTCTGCTATCTTTTTTTGCATAAAGGTCACATATTTCAGGACAACGGTCTGGAGAACCATCATCAACAAGTATTATTTCAAGATTCTTATACGTTTGGTTAATTAAGCTCTCGATACACAAGCCTAAATATCGCTCTATACGATAGATTGGGACGATTACACTGATGATATCTCTGTTCATATGTTCAATTATTTCCATTAAACGCTTCCATTGTGGCTTGACCTTCGGCTGAGATGCCGTCACGCATAAGCACTTTCTTGATGGTGATGAAAATCACTTTTAAGTCGGTCAGGAGCGAGCAGTGGTCCACATACCACACATCGAGCTTGAACTTCTCCGTCCAGCTGATGGCATTGCGACCATGGCATTGCGCCCATCCTGATATTCCCGGGCGCACCTCATGCCTGCGCATCTGCTCCTTGGAATACAAGGGGAGGTATTGGGGTAGGAGCGGACGAGGTCCAATCAGTGCCATGTCGCCCTTGAGGACGTTGAAGAGCTGGGGGAGCTCATCGATCGAGGTTGAGCGGACGAAGCGGCCTACCTTGGTGAGGCGGTCGGCATCGGGGAGAAGCTTGCCCTCGGCATCACGCTCATCGGTCATGGTCTTGAACTTGATGACCTTGAAGATCTTTCCGTGAAGACCCGGTCGCTCCTGATAGAACAGGGCTCCGGCACCTTTGTTGGCGATGGTGAGCCAGATGTAAATCACAAGCAGTATCGGCCAGATGACCAATAGTACTACTAATGCGATGGTGAAGTCAATCACCCGCTTGAAAAAATGTTTGTACATATCGATTTTGTTTTTAAAAGTCGAAGAGATGAAAAGACTAAGCGCGAATTCCTTTACAACAATGAAAGATTTACTTTTATCACCACACTTCAAGTTCTCAGAGTTCGAACGTTCAGCCACTGTCACATCTACTGGATCCACGTCTCCTGCCGAGCCAACAAGCGCAAGAACCGCCACCAGGTCATACACTTAATGTAGAAAGGAGTAACTTACCGCCACTAATGGAGCGGATTTTGCGTTAGTGTTAGCATTGGCATTAGCTCTCTGCTCATTGCTCAAAGCTCTTCGCTAACCCCTCATTATCTCTTCATAGAATGCAATCTGGCTTTTCTGCACGAAATTCTTCTCAAAGCGGTCAGCTATCATTTTCCGAGCCTTACCAGCCATCGACTTGCGCATGGGCTCATCGTTCAGCATCTTTTCCATTGCTTCATAGAGCGCATCCGCATCTTTGGAAGGGACAATCAAACCATTTTCTCCGTTGACGATAATCTCGCGCGAACCATTGATGTCCGTCACGATATTTGGCAGTCCCATGGCACCTGCTTCCATAGGTGTATTGGGGAAGCCCTCGCGATAGGAAGGCAAGACATGGCAATCCGACTTCATGTATTCCGTCAGAAGGTCTTCACCATACCTTGGGCCACAGGGATCAATATCAGTATTCGACTTGATTCTGTCCATTGTGACCTGCTTCACCGGATCCAGATTCGCTTCATAATTGCCCACGAGAACAAGTCTTGTATGGCGATGTTTATCATGCAACTTCGTGAATGCTTCCACCAATTCATTGACACCCTTGTCGCCAACGATGCGTCCCACAAACAAGAAGGTAAACTTGTCATCCTCCTTATTGACATCTGCAAAACGCTCAGGATTGAATTTCTCCATATCCACACCTCTCACATTGCCATATCCCAGCACCTTCATTGGCTTCTTGCATACCCCATAGTCGCGCAAGTCGCTCAACACGCCTTGCCCCTCAGGAATGATATGAGTGGCGCACGCACATATCAGCTTGTCCATCAGCATCAGTATCTTCCGCTTGCCACCAGTAGCCGTAGGCCATACCAGACCAGTGAACATATGTACGCGTACAGGCACGCCCGTCAGCCAAGCGGCAAGCATCGTCAGCAGCCCTGCTTTCGGAGTCATCGAATGCGCCATATAAGGCCGCTCCTTGATCATCACCCCAATCATCCTGATTAGCGACCATAGGTCTTTGAAAATGGCTATATGCCGCTCCATCGGCACCTCAATGGTTCTGAACTGCGGGTACTCCTTGCTGAAGTCGTCTAACTGTTTTCCCGGGCTGGTCACCACCACCGATTCATACCCCATCTTCTCCATCCTGCACATCACCTCCCTGAAGAACCCAATCGACTGAGGGACAGTGACCGTGCGGATAATCTTTTTCTTGTTGCGTGTCATATTATTGTTGACTTTTCTATATCAATTCTTCAAGCGTTTTTGCATTTACGATATTCTCAGCCTCAAAGCACAACCATTCTTCGATGGCTCTTGCAGCATATTGCTTATCCAATGATTGTATACCCAAAGGGTCGAAATAGGCAATGCTGATTCGATGCCCACACAAGACCTCTTTCCAAGGCAGATTCATAAGTTCGAACAGATGTCGGGCGGTATCAATGAGCATCCCGTGAACATACACATACTCCTGCGGCACCACCTGCGGCTCCATCCGCTCGCCCAGATACAAGGCCACATCATACACCATCATAGCCCCCACACCTTCTATCCCGATGATATGCTCCTCCACATAGTCATACAGTTCCTCAAAACTGCCGAACTTCCTGAAATATAAGCCAAAAATATGATGAATCATTAGTACAACAGGCAGATATAATCCGCAGAAATGAAACACATGTTTCTGTGATTCTTTGTATCAACGACCATTTAGCCACATCTTGCAATCTTTTAAAAAACTCCAAACTATCAAGCAGAGTAGTACTCCTACAGGAAAAGCAGCAATAATAGTCACGCCCTGAAGGCTGTAGAGAGAGTTCTCCGCGAAGAGAAGTCCGATTGGCAGAAAGATAAGCATAAGGCTCCAGAATCCACGAATCTTGCGAGAAGGTTCCTCTTCTGCGGTAATTTGCTTGTAGCTGTATGAAGAGGATACGTATGTGATGCCATCAAGGGTGGTGCTGTAGAAGGCAATCATAGTGATGACTAAGAGCATCAAGGCGAGTTCAGGAAGAGGTAGAGTGTCGAAGATCATAAGAATGGCATCATACATCTCTCCGCCATTACCGAGGAAACCAGTCACATCAAGCCCATGCTTCATTTGTTGAGCTAAACCATAGTTGCCAAGGATGATAAACGACATATAGGTTCCTGCAAGCCCCCATCCAAAAGAGCCAAAAACAGTATTACGAATCGTACGTCCTTTTGATATTAATGCGATGAAGAAAGGAGTAGCTACACACCAAACCAACCAATAAGCCCAATAGTAAATGGTCCAGTTCTGAGCAAACCCATTCTCACGTAGAGGATCCATATAGGTGGACAAACCGATGAAGTTTTGAGCAAGATTTCCAAGTGACTGGAAGCCTGTCTCTATGATGTAACGAGTTTCACCTCCAACGAAAAGGAAGTAGAACAGAATACCAAAAAACAAGTATGAACAGATGCTTGCAAGCTTGCTTATACCTGTCACGCCATACAGTACGGTGACAGTGTATATTGAGCAGATTAGAAGGAGCACTAGAATAGTGATGGCTGTTGTAACCTCAAATCCGAATACGCTACCCATTGCCTTGGTGAGCAGAGGAGTTGCGAGCGAGAAAGTTGTTGCAGTAGCGCAAACCACAGCAAAAATGGCTATTATATCTATCACTTGTCCAAGAAGGCCATCTACCTTATCACCAAAGAGCGGACGACAAGCTTCAGAGAAACGCTGACGCTCACGCTTTCGAACATGCATCATAAAGCCGAAGCAAACAGCAAGAATCACATAGAAACCCCATGCGAGAGGACCCCAGTGGAAGAGAGTATAAGTTGGAGCCCACATCTGCATACTTCCCATCTCGGCAAGATGAGGTTCTGCTCCATAGAGAGCCCATTCGATGAGCGAGTAGAACATAATGTCGGCAGCCATGGTACTGGTGAATATCATGGTTCCCCACTTGAAATTGCTATAAGCAGGCTTATCGATATTGCCCAACTTGATGTTTCCATATTTAGGCTTTAGAGCCACATAGAGAGCACAAGCCACACTACCAATGGCAACAATGGGATAATAGAGTCCGATGGTGTCACCAAAGAATCCTCGCATGGTGTCAACCACCGTTTTGGAATCTTCTGGGAAAATCATAAATACAGCCATCAAAGCGATTACGATGGCAAATGGGACTAACATCGTAGCCCAATCGATACTTCTTTTCTGTACTTCCATATATTGTTACTTTGTTATTTTCTTCAGGTTCTCAATAGCGCGATTGTAACGGTCGCGTCCGTATGTTCCGAAGTCATCGCCCTTGGCTTCCTTGATGACTGTCCACTGAGCCCAGAGGTAGTCCCAAAGAATCTGATAGCACAGGATCTTCTCGTGTGCGACAGCAGGAATATTGCCTTCGAAGTATTTGTCAAGGATGTAATCCTCGTTTTCTTTCTCAAATCCAGCTTCTATGAAGAGAGCGGCAAAATCTGCCATTGGGTCGTTCATGCCAGAATACTCCCAATCGATGAGGTAGATAGTGCCATCCATTGCCTTGATAAAGTTTTCGTAAAGAGCATCATTGTGGCAAGGTTTTAGGTCAACACCAAGTTTGTTGAGGTGCTCTTCTAGTGCCATCACCTTTGGTCGAACCTTTTCCCATCCCTCGTACATGCTTGCTCCAGCTTTATTTATCAATACGTCATACTTCTCAATCTCTTGGAATACATTAAACTCATTCTTCAATCTGATGTGTGAGTTGTGAAGCGTTTGATATATCTTGGCAATCTTGCGCATGTTGTCATGACGCTGGATGGTTGCAGCATTGAGCGTTTCTGCATTTTCAACAAAGTCTGCCAACTTTATACCGGTCTCAGAATTGAAGTAACGGATGGCAGGATTTACCCCCATCTTGCAACCCTCAATGGCATTGAACTCCTCGTTGGTGCGCTCCACCATTCCTTCTGAACCATTTCCGGGTACACGAAGTACATAGCTTTTGCCTTCGAAGTTTACACGGAAGTTTTTGTTGCTCATACCGCCAATCTGAATAATCTCTGCTGTACTAACATCCTTGTCAGGGAAGATATTGTGTAAGTGCATTATCAGGTTGTCATGGTCAAAAGGATTCTCACGCCTACGAAGACGTGGATAAATGACATTCTGTAGTTTTTTAAAGTCTTCCTCGCAATCCACATCACCCCAAATTAAGTTTTTAAGCACAAGGACAGGACGATCGAGCGGTTCCGTCACGTCCATCAGCAAATACTCATAATTGAGGTATGGATTACTGGCATGTTCCCATGCGTTCACCAACATTTCAAATGTGTCTAACGTGATACGGCTTACACCTATCATCTCGCCCTCAAAATGACAAACACGATGGCGGTCTTTGGTGATTTTTGTAACAAAGCCATTCTTTGTTTCCATAAAGCATTCATCGCCAGAACCGCTTTCTTCAGTCATGGAAAGACAATTGCCCTCTGTACGTGCAGCCAATTGTTCAATAAGTCGGCGCTCATAGAACGTATCGCTTTCTATGAGCAGGAAATCTTCTTTAACGTAGTCTTTGGCTAAAGCCAAAGAACCCATTGAAGCCGTAAACTCATAGTCTTTGTTCACTATTAGCGTCACATCATCTGCTTCATATTTTCTAAACATTTCTGCCTTGTATCCTACAACAATAAGGATATTACTAAAATGCAAATCACGTAATATTCCTATGGTACGGTCCAAAAGACAAAGATCAGGAGCAAATGCTTTGAGAGGATAAGGTATCTCAGACTCTTTCTCTCGTCGTGCAGCAAGAATTATAGCTGTCTTCATATCTTTTCTATCCTTATTTCGGTCTTGTCGTTATACTCATAAGTGGTGTCACCAACCTTAAACTGAAAATGCAGGTAATCTCCAACATGCTTGATGTTCTTAAAGTCATATACATCCGACTCTTGGAGGTTAAGAGTTCTGCATATTGACTTTACAACAATCGAACGAGTATCCGCTATATAGCTATCGTCAAACAAGCGCAACTCGTCAAGGCTGTCAAATTCTTGGATTTCACCTTCTTTATAGCGGTTGATTTTCATCTTGGGCAGTTGGTCGATATAACGGATATACAAATCCTCCCAATATCCCTTTCTGGTTGTATCGTTCTTATACTCCTCAGTCATAATATTTCTGAAAGCCTCAGAAAACTCACGATTGAAAAATACATGTCCTACCATATACCAAGCATCACATCCGCCAACCCTTACATCCGTGATATAATCATCGGCATCGGTCGTAAGGCAATACTCATTTGTCTCTCTCTCAGCATAAAGGGCAGAATAATAGCTGTCGTCCGAATCATTCATGAATACATTTTCAGGGAAATAATTATCCGAACTGCAAACAAAAGTATTGTCCAACTTGTCTATCACACGAATCAGCGAAGAGGTATTATTGTAACGTGCATAATCTTCATTTAGCACAATTTCTACGCCATACTTGTCGCAGAGATAGGTAAACATTTCTGCCTTATAGCCTACAACTAAAGTAATATCAGCAATGCCAGCTTCTTTCAACTGACGTATCTGGCGTTCTATTAAGACCTCGCCTTTCACTTCAACTAATCCCTTGGGACGTTCGGCAGATAGTGGCACAAATCTCGAAGACGTGCCTGCTGCCATAATAATGGCATTTCGTTTATTCATTATCTTAGAATGCAAAATTTGCTATGAAGTTAACATATGATTTATCGAAAGACGGATTATAGATGTATTCTGCACTCAAAGGTAGAGTCCAACCATTCTTAAACTGCACATTGTAGGTATATTTCAAATCAAGGTTGCATACAGCAAACTTCTTCTGATAGTTTGTATAGCATGACTTGTTTGGTGTCATACCTACGGCTAAAGAAAGACGATTATTGTCAAGGAAATCGTAATAAGTACCTACTTCCATATATGTAGAATAAGCCTGCTTCTTGTTTTCTGAATCATCGTCATACGCATCATCATCACCAGCAAAGAAGTTGCTGACAGTAATCCAAAGTGGAACTTTTTCCGGAGCATACGTTATGCATGCCTCCAACCAATGACCGTTATGTTTACCGCCAACATATTCATCATCCTTACCATTAACAGTAGGATAATAATAATCGCTTAATCCTAATGTCAAACCCTTCCATGTATAACTTACTCCTAAGTCCACTTCGGCATACTTACCATTAACTGCATATCCACCCATAGCATATGCATAAAGTCCTTTCCATTGATAGTTTATACCTGGAAACACAACTGGCGACGACTCATCTGCCATCATTTCCATGCCTCGCCACATATATTTGGTCTGGAGGTCAAGACCAAGATGGAAATTTGACGATTTGAGTTTTGCACCCCAATTGTTCGTTAATGTTACTTGTCCTTCGTTCAACATGCTTTTTTCATTGTTGTCGGAGCTTAATGTACTCGCTTGCATTATAGAACAAGTATTTAAGAAAACTAAGATTATAACTTTAATTTTGTTCATAATTCATTAATTTGTCCTGATATTATATTTTTGCATTTACACCTAGAATCGCTTTTTGCAAATCGCTATCTGTCAATAATACGCCATTTGGCAATTGCTTGCGCCTTCTCATTGCAACTAATAAATCCATTTTACCGATCAATGAAAACAACACATTAATAAAGATTTTCACATACGAGAAAACGGTTGTCTTAACAAACCAAAAGAAAGACTTACGATACTCTTTGTAATGAGTTGCTACCTTTATAATTGTTTTCTGAGTCAAATAATATTTTTTAAAAGTAGGAACTCCAAATTCACGGTAGAACAACAAGGGTTGTGGTAAAGCATAAAAGTTACTCTTACCAGAAGTTCGTATCCAAAGTTCAAAGTCCTCTGCCCGCAAAGCCCAATTAGCATAAGGATTTTCTCTGAACCATTCTGTTCTTCCAAATACAGTGGGATGAATAAAGGAATTTACGCGTCCCTCATTAAGACTTGAACCAATTATATTATTATTGTTGTCAATTGTCATTATTGAAGAACCACAAACATCAACTTCTGCATGTTCTTCCATAAACTTCACTTGCTCTTCTATGCGATTTATGCACATGATATCATCTGCATCCATACGTGCATAATACTTCGTCTCACACATTTCTACAGATTGGTTAAGACGAGCTATTAGTCCTCTATTCTGTCCATCGTCTATTATTTTAATTCGAGAATCACCATTTGCAATTTCCTTTGCAATAACCGTAGAATTATCCGTGCTGCCATCACACATCAATAACAATTTCCAATTCTGGTAAGTTTGGTTAATGCAGGATTGTATTGCATCCCTTATATATTTATCTGCGTTATATATAGGGATCGCGATTGTAACCAATGGTCTTGTTATACTCATAACCTTGAATCTATTGAATATCTATTTGTTCTTTATAACCAACTATATTCAGAAATCTTTTGATTCTTATTTCTGGAGAGAAGTTTCTTCTTGTTGTTTTTAATATTTCCTTCCATTCATATATTAAATCTGGATTTTCCAAAACCTCCTTCATTGCATTATAGATAGAATCTTCATCCATTCCAAATATTCTTCCACAACCAGCTTCTGAAATAATCTCTTGCCCTCCACTGCAATTTGTTGTCAATACGGGTATTCCTTGTATGATTGCCTCTGTGCATGAAGTTGAATAGCCCTCGATTGTAGAAGAGCAAATATATACGCCGGCTTTCGAAACGTATGCATGTGGATTACTTTGCTGGCCAAGAAATGTAACATAATCTGTAATCTGTAGTTCTTCAGCATACCTTTTCAGATTGTTTAGTATAGGACCATCGCCCACCAACCATAATGAAAATTTATAGCCTTCAGTTTTTAATCGTTGTACACACTTTAATAAAGTATCATATCCCTTTTCGGGACTCATACGAGCAACAGAAATAAATTTTACATCATTTAATCTTGGGATTTCTACAGTTTGTTGACCTTGCAGTCTAATAGATTCATCATCAATAGGGTTATAATTGTAATCCACATCAACATCGGGCAACTCTTTCTTTAGCCTTTGTGCATTGCACTGAGATACACAAACCACTTTTCCTATTTTTTTATAGTAATCCTTATACACAAGACCTTCATCATAGCAATGCATCCACGCAATAGAATTATGATTATCATTTACACCTTCGGCAACAATACGAATAGAAGGTCCATATTGGAAAGCAATGTTCACATCATACTTGTCTCCTACAATATACTTATATAATAACGATGATGGTATTTTTGAAACTATACTAGCAAATCCTCTAAAGTAAAAACCAAACACTGTTTTCACCGCAACACGTTTGTCTATGTATTTATAGCACTCTTTGTCTGCTCTAAACAAAGGAATAAGTGTTAATTCTATATCCTTATAGCCAGCCAATCTATTTGCGATGGCAATAGCCGACCTGCAGACTCCATCTTGCAACTGCAGGTGATTAAATATTAAACATATTTTCATACTAAAAACTTTCTGTAGAATCAGGCTCTATGCCCAAGATTTCATTCGACTTAACCTTATCAAAATCATAGAGATACTCAGGCAACATATCTTCTATTGTTTTTATATCATTTGTCAACTCTGGAAATTTCTTCCATAATTGTGTATTGCCCACAGAACGCTTTGGATTAAAACCTGTAAATGGCTTAGTATGGTCTTTTTCATTCAGCCCGACCATGTCAACTATCTTCTTCTTGTACTCATCATATTTGTATATCATATCCTCAAACTGGAGTTTTATTACTCTTGTTGAATCGTATGTTTCTTTCTTTGCACATTCTCTTGCAAATCTATACCATTTGCAGAATAATACAGGATCGTCAACGGGAGCAACATGATCTTCCTTCCATATCATTTTGCAAGAAACATAGAGGTCACGCGGATCTCTATCTACAATGAATAGATAGATTGGGTCAGAAAAATACCTCATACATCTTGCAACATTTGAAGAAGGCAATATCTGATCGACCATAAGATATGGCTGATTATCTGGATTTGCTAACGACAATAGCTTATGTATATATTCTTGTGTATGCTGTAGAAATTCTTTTCCATCTAAAATGGTTCCATATTGTACTTCCTTGGATAATGGCTCAAATATTTTTAAAGGTAGTTTCGCATATAGTTTTGTCAGCAAAGAGTATAGATAATATACATTAACACCTCTATCATACATATCGTAAAACCAAAATCCTTTGTATGTAAACGTCGTCAGTTTATCTATATAAGCCTTTGTCAATTTCCAGTATTGATTTTGGAAAAAAGGCTCATATCTTTGGCAGAAAGAGCCTCCTGCATTGAACTTCATCAATTTCTTAAATCGTTTCAATGCATGACCCGAATTATGTCTATTAGGATTATCTATTAAATGATGTTCAAGGTCTGAGATACCATCTATATCATGTATAAACCTAAACTCATAATTCGTAAGCGATTTTACGCCCTCATATTCTGATATCAAATCGGTTACAGCACTCGAACCGCAACCATAATAACTAGCACATGTTATAACTTTCATCATAATCGTAATTTATATTAAATTACACTCAAATTTGTTTTTATAATAGAATACAACTCTTTATAGAGAACTTTCACAAGTGCCAACGCAAAATATTAAACATTATTTTTGCAACAATATCACCCACCAACATTTAGTTTGTAATTCTATTACATCTACCATGAAATTAAAGGTGGGGTAAACACTCGTTTATAAATCAACCACAATAATTAGAACGACTATTTACCGTTCATTCCAGTAGAAATAATACGGCATAATACCATCTAGACTCAAATATCCAACAAAGTATATATGAATCCTTAGAAAAGCCCATATAGAACAACATATAACCATTATTTTATAATGGTGTTGATTCTTTTGCTTTATATAATTAATCCAATATGGCATCAATATTAATATTAGAGGCATAAAATGTGTTCCCAAACGTCCTGCCAGACTGATATAGTAAGCAAGCATTCTGCATACTATAGCGCACATTGTAAAACTAATTGTTAAATCAGCCCAATGGCCTTTAATCTTACGAGTTATTATATAGTAACAAATGTATAAACATGGTAAATAATCAACAAATAATGCTAAACCTATTTTATTCGAAGAATCGTTGCTTTCAAGATAACTAGTATATCTGTTAATAATGGATATATAATCGTATAATAAGCCTACTGAAAAATCGACAATTACTAATATTATTAGTGTGGTAACATATGCTAAAATTTTACTCCGTTTATATAATAGAACCATACCAATAACACCAAAAACAATAACTGAAGAATAATGGAACATCGACGCCACAAAAACTCTAACGGTAAATTTTTTGTATTGCTCATTTAACAATAATGGAAAGCTAAATAGTATAAACGATGCCGCCAGTGTTATACGCATTATATTAAAACTTTGAAAATAATAAATACATACGAATGCTGGTATAGTAATCATAAGATTTATAGAATCATAATATTTCCAAATGGTATTTTTAATAAAATACAATATTACTGCAGAATAGACAAAAATTGCTAAATGCTGGTCCGAAAATAAACATCGCATAAAAAACTGAATGAATTTATATAAAGGCTCTGTTGTGGATCCATCATTAAAAATCTCAGATAAAGATGTAGCAGAGAGGAATGTTTGTGAATACACTATAGTATCAATTCCCACCCAAGTGCCTCTCAATCCCATTACACACAACAAAAGTAAAAATTCAAATCTATACCATACACAAGTTTTTATAGAAACAACGTGGGAGCTATACGCTTGTTTATAACATTTATTTTTGTGTTGTTCACATTTATATGCAGCAAAGAATGTCATTATTACAATAAAGAAATAAATGTACATTGTACTGTCATCCCAACTTCTATAATGAGATTCTCCACCCCAATAAATAGTGTGATTATTTTTCAGAAAAACACTTTTATAAAATTCTATTAACATTATGTTTGATATATATTTATGTTAAAGAATTAAGCATAAGCATATAGCTATCATACATAGCACTAGAAGAAAGATACTTATCAAAAAACTCCTTATTTCTACATCCGAGTTTGAGTCTTTCTTCCGAAGACATTTTTCTCACACGTACCAATTGATTTATTGCTTCCTCTTTATTATCATATAAAAGCACACCATCAAGCCCCATTCTTTCGAAATATTTATTTCCACCCGTTCTTGATGCAATAACAATCTTACCTAAAGACAAAATTTCGAGCATGACTATATCAAAATATGTTACACGATTAGGTAATACAAAAACATCGCTTGCACTAATTAAGGAATGGGGATCATCTGTAAATCCAATTTCCTTCCAGCGAGGATGTTCTAATCTACGGAATGGAGATTCTAAACCTGCAGATATTACCCACGCGTTATCATCAATATTAAAATAATCTGCGGCTATATCTTTAAGAATATCATACCCTTTCACAGTATTATGTCTACCTACATATGAAATAACAAATCCATCAGATGGAATGTTATATGACATCAAAACATCTTCTCTTGTTTTCTTTGCTTTACAAGGTGGTATACCAGTAAGTACGTATCTAAATTTATTTTTATTTGCTTTCTTAAAGATTTTGAAATATGGCCAATTTTCCATATAAGGTTCTTCTGCTTCTTCGCATGGAAAAATAATATAGTCAGCACGCTCAAAACAAAACTTATCAATTTCCTCATATCTTTTGCGCATATGAGGAATGAACATTGAATACAATTTAGATATATCACAACATTGTTCTTGACCAAAAGGGAGAGGACTATGTGACTGATAAATCACAATGCCATTATATTTTTTTAAATTATCTCGTTCTAAATACATATGATTAGATTGATGAAAATGTATTATATCATATTGTGAAAAATCCTTTGGGTCTGCAATCTCTTTGCCATTAAGAAACTTTCGTCGATTCAGTATCGAACGTATAGTACGATGGAAATTATTAAACCATTTTGGGAGTTTTGATGTTATATATCTTCCTTTTTTATGAATGGATTCATAATGAGAATTCACATGAGTAAACTCTAAAGTATTGTCTTTTCTTTTCTCCATTTCCTTATGATAATAATAACCAACAGCATAAGGACCACCTTTTGGAGCTAACTTTTCTTCTTCCAAATAAATAAGTACTTTCATATTATTAATCTATATTCAAATTCAACACCTGTTCTATTATCGGAGACATATCATAATATTTATACATTCCAAGACGTCCACCGAAGATTACATTTTTTTCATTATTTGCTAGTTTACGATATTTCTCTGCAAGAGAATTGTTACGCTCGTCATTGACTGGATAATACGGTTCCATACCCTCCTCATATTCAGTTGAGTATTCTTCACTAACAACGGTCTTTGGAGACTCATAAACTTTCTGACCAAACATTTCAAAATGCTTATGTTCTATAACACGAGTATAAGGAACCTCTCGACTTGTATAATTAACAACTGCATTACCCTGATAGTTTGAAGTATCTTCCACACGAGTTCTGAAACTCACGGTACGCCAATCGAGCTTGCCAAGACTATAATTGAAATATTCATCTATAGCTCCAGTATAGACAAGATTATCAGCAATCATACGCCAAGACTCATTCATTTTTTCCCCTGTGGGTGAGCATTTTGAACTAAAGAAATCACAACCAGTAATACAGTCAACACCTTCAAGCAAACCTTCAATGAGTTTATTATAACCACCAATTGGAATACCTTGATAACTATCATTAAAATAATTATTATCAAAAATCATTCGTACTGGCAGCCGTTTGATAATAAATGCAGGTAAATCCTTACAGTCACGTCCCCATTGCTTTTCAGTATACTCTTTAATGAGTTTAGTGAATATGTCTTTCCCTACAAGACACATAGCCTGTTCTTCCAGATTCTGAGGTTCACGTCCTCCTATTGCAGCTTCTGCATCTGCTTTCTGTTCTTCAATCTTTGCTTGTGCTTCTGCAGGAGTATGCACATCAGGCCACATACGATTGAATGTATTCATATTAAAAGGTAAATTATAGAGTTCACCTTTAAAATTAGCTATTGGACTATTGGTGTAACGATTGAATTCAACTATAGAATTAACAAAATCCCATACCATCTTATTATTTGTATGAAATATATGCGCCCCATATTTATGTACATTAATCCCTTCGATTTTTTCACAATAAACATTGCCTCCTAGATGTTGGCGTTTATCTATTACAAGCACCTTCTTTCCTAAACGCTTTGCTTTGTACGCAAATGTTGCTCCATATAAACCAGAGCCTACTATTAAATAATCGTAATGTTCCATTATTTTATTTTTGTTTTAATTATATTTAGAAGTTCGTATACAAATTCATCTTTTGAGACTAAGAGCAAGGCGAGGTAAACAAATAGCCCTGTTATTGGTAGGATACATATCTTTTGTATGTCAGACGTTAATAATGTTGCTACAATTAAACATATACCAAACATTAACAATGAGAAACAAATATATTTGACACTTACACTATTAATAATTTTAAATGGTATATACTTACTCGCAATTATTATTTGAGTTAAAGTAACACTTAGTTCAGCTAAAACGGTAGCAAAGGCAGCTCCATTTTGTGAGTAAATAGGTATATATATTATATTACATATAAAATTCAATGCTGCTCCTACACAAGTACTAATTGTAACAATTTTTATTTTACCCAAAGGATACAAAACCTGCATTCCTACAATATTTGAAATTCCTATAATAATAATAATTGGGCTTATTATACGCAATGTGATGATAGCAGGATCAAAACCACTTCCACAGAATAGATGAATAAGTGGCTCTGCAAGACATATCACTCCAAATGTAATAGGACATGATAATATTAATACAACTCTATATGCTTTATATGACAATCTACTAAATTCATCAATCTTATTATTTTTGATTAGATTTGATGACCGAGGTAGAAGTACTGCGCCTAAAGACGTAACTGTATATAGCAAAACATGAGATAGGTTTGTAGCTGCTGTATAATACCCAACTGCTTGATCATCTTGAAAAAAACCGAGCATTATTTTATCTAAATTCAAATATATACTGGTTACTATATTAAATATAAATATCGACATAGCAGGTTTAAAATGTCGCCAAATATCAATTTTTTCAAACTGAATTGTTTTAAAAAAAACATACTTTCTTAATCTTATAAAATTTAGTATATTATTACCAATAGTACCAAAAACTATATAAACACCATATAACAGTAAATCATCCTGCGTCTTTACTACACTAAGTAAATACACTACAGAAATGATTTTTACGATTAGATTTCTTGTTGTGATATATTTAAATTCTTCAATACCACTATAAAACCACGAACAACCTATTGTTGTAAGAGCAATTGATACACTTAACAACAAAAATAGTGGAATATTGACTTGAACACGACTTACTGTTAAACAAATAATAGCAACTGCTGCATAACCAACAATATTTAACAACAAGTTAAGGATTAATATTTCAATTGTTGTTCTACTTAGTTCTACTTTACTATCCCTTACTCGTGCTATTTCCCTAATTCCGTATAATGGTATACCTATACTAGAAAAAAGAGTTATATAACTAATAATTGAATTATAAAAATTTACTTGTCCTATGCCTTCTGCCATTATAATACGTGAGGCATATGAAAATGTTATCAATGGGAAAAGGAGTCCACTTGTAGTATTTATTAAATTAAAAATAAAATTTATTTTGACTGACTTTGCCATTACTAATAATCTTATAAGCTCTAAATAGTTATTACTTAATTTAGGGCATAACCCTTTGTATAGGCATTTCTGCAAGTGCCTGTATATTGAGTAAATTTCACTTGTTTGTTAACTATCTCATACATTTTCTTCGCTCGACAATGCCAATTAGGATTTTTTAGTTTTGTAATCGGCTGTGCCGCTTGCCAAAGCAAAAATGTTAAATTGCCTTCTTTCTTTATCGATAAGAGTTCAGCTATCACAAGATTTGGTTATCTAAGGTGTTTCTTTAAGCCATGTAGTCACCTCTTTAGGAATATAATATGATGCCCATGCAGAATCACTTATATTTAAAACAAGTAATCGCTCACTATTTTTAGTCAATAAACCTTTTAAAGAATCTCGAATGTCAATGGTATTTTTACTGTCTGACTTTATACACCAGGCGTTATTGCTTATTCGAGCCCATGAGCCAAATCCCTTTATACGCTCAATTAACTGATTACGAATATCTTCATCATCAGTTTGGATTAATATCAAAAAAATCTTCATTGTTCCTTAATCGATTTATAATAAAAACCTACAATGAATCCTAATGTACCAGATAATGCGCCAATAATTGCTACAAGAATATCTTTTAATTCAGTAAGAGAAGCTTTTACTTTAACAGCATAAGCTATACATAGGAAAAGCATAGAAAAAAAACCTAACACAAAGAGTAAAGCCATTTTACTTCTTGTATGCTCTCTATGTTCTGGCTTTTCATCTTCTTCACTAACATCACCCCCAGTGTGCTTATCGGGAACACAAGATGTCTCTGCAGAATTCGCTTTATCTGTTTGTGTAGAATCAGTAACTGTGGAAGCGGTAATTGTAGAAGCGGTATAGATGACAAGAGAAGAGGATGACAAGGGACAGGTACGTGTCATAGGGGGCAAGCTACTTCCTTACGAACTGAATCACTCCCCGACTGATGCCTGTCAGTCGCTCCAGCTGCCGCACTGATGCACCCAACTCTCGCAACAGGCCTA